>NZER01000108.1 GCA_002690445.1 Candidatus Pacearchaeota archaeon | reverse complement strand
TAGGAGGGAATTGAAGTGACTGATCTCTTTGATTTTAATCAGAGTACAGAAGAAGACCCGAACTTCTTGCAAGATATAAGTGGCTCTATCTTAGATCCTATTGGCGCAGGCGATATGATGTTTGGACGAGCGCCCTCTATTGATACGCAAAGCTTGTCGACGCTATCACCTAATCAAGAACAGGTATCTGATATATTTACCACGTTTGCTGAGACAGGCGGCGGACCGATCAGCAGTACTGTTGTACCCTTCACTGGTGAGACTAGCGCCCCTGCTCCTGCTGCAACTACTACTTCTCTTGCAGCTCTTGAGACATTGGCACAGCAGATTGCATCAGGTACTGGCGTTGGACAAACTTCTCGAGCAGGACGTACTGCTCTTGAAGAACTTCTGACGATGGGACCAACAGACATAAACAAGTATTTTGAGACGTCTGTGCGTGATCCTCTCTTGGAGATATTCAGAGAAGATACCATCCCCGATATAGGCAAGCGGTTTTCTGGATCTTTCTTTGGCAGCGATCGAATGGGCGCAGAAAGTGATGCGAGAGAGACTCTCATTGAAACGATGGGAAGAGAGCGCGCGCGAATAGCCTTTGAGGCGCGAGAAGCTGATCAGAATAGGAAGGTTCAAGCTCTACAACAGCTCAGTCAAGTAACAGGTCTTGATGCGAGTATGCTCAACTCCATTATCCAGAGCGCAGAAGTAGGAAGGCGGCCTGAGAAAGAGCGTGTTGAGGGTATCAGGGACGAGTTTATCAGAAGGCAGGAGGCGGCAGAAGAGAAAGCTAGATTGCTCCTGTCGTTCCTCGGCACGACGCAGATGGAGAATATTGTCACAGTTGATCCTGGCTCGCAGGGCATTGCTGGCGATATTATCGGCGCCGTCGGTTCTGTTCTCGGCGGGCCGGCCGGCGCTGCCGTATTCGGTGGCCCCTGAGAGATGGATGGATACAAAGATGCCTAAGTCTATAATCGAAATTGGTCCATGTTAAGGAGATAAATCATGGCAACTGTTGTACGACTTCCAGAAGATAAAAGACTTCAAGGTGTTGGCGTTGGTATCAGGAAATTTGCGGAGGATTTCTCTGCGGGCTTTAATAAGAGGAAGGTAAGAAGTGAGTTTGAAGAGGCCTTCACTAATTTAGGCAACACTCTGCAAGATCCAACTGCGAGCAGAGCAGATGTAAGACGCGCGCATAGTGCGTTCGTTACTGCTATAACATCTATCGATGCTGATCCAAAGCAAAGACAGGCAAATACTGAGTTAGCTAATCAGATGGTTGGTGCTCGTATAGAGGGTATTGATCGTACAACTGGCGGAGCTTTGATACATGCTTTCAACTCATCTATCGAGGTTGATACAGAAACAGGCAAGCCGTTTATGAAGCCTATTGATAAAGATATCTATGACGCCGCTCCCGCAAGCGCTCAGAAGTTTGTGTCAGGGGAGATGGCTAGGCTCGGCGGCACCTTTGCTCAGGTAGGGCATCAGATAGATGTGTTAGCAGCTGATAAAGAAGGAGGAAAGACTGGAAGCTTAGCAGCAGAGTACACAGAACGCGAGTTGGATCAAGGAGATGTAGCAGTTCAAGCACGGCTAGAGTCTGCGCAGGCTAGTGCAGCTCAAGCTGAAACATCTGCTGGCAGACTTAAGCTTGATGAAGGTCGTCTGACTGAGCTAAAAAGATTGAATGATAGCAAAATAGAGTTGAACGAACAACAGATTAGAGAGTCAAAAGCTGATATTATCGCACAAAGGAATAAGACGCAACGAGACCACGAAGCTGGTCTGATGAGTTCGCGCGAACACACCCTCAGAGAAAAGGAATTTCAGTTAAGGCAAGAGGCACTGGAGGCAAAAACAGCTGCTGATCGTCTAATAGCACTGGATAGGCTTGAAGGTCTACATATCGAACTCCGCGCGCTTGAACTTGAAGAGCGAAGGGACGAGAGAGAAAGTAGGCTCGCAGAGCAGACTGCGGCTTTGGAAGAAGAGAAAACGGAAACCGAAAGGCTCGCTCAAGAGACAGCGAGGATCAAGGCCAGCACTGCTAACGTGGAAGCGAATATTGCCCTTAATAAACAACTAAATGGATCGACAGATGAGAAGGATATAAAAATAAAAGAGGCTACTGTAGGTTACGCTAAAGCGCATGGTATAACTCTTAATCAAGCACGCATGGAATTTCCACTTCTCCAGCGAGCAAAGAATCAAATCTTCAGAGAATTCGGCGGGCAGATAGAAGATGGTATCTGGGGCGCGCTCAACATAGGTCCACTCAAAAAACTAGAATTTGGTTATGCGATGAGAAGGGCTGAAACTCTCCTGATTGAGTCTCGTACAGTAGAACGCGGGAATATAACAGGCATAGGCATAACAGGCGACTCAGAGTTAGCTAATAAGGCCAAAGCGGAAGCAACTCGTTTATTTGACGCCGGTCTTATTATCCCTAACACTGATGGATTAAGAACAAACTTCGCAAATAAGATAATGGAAATAGAGCGGTCGGATGATAATGAAGAACTAAAAACTGAAGCTATCTCGAGAGTCATCAAGCAAAGAGATCTTGTCGCTTCCCTGATCGAAAGAGGCTTCACACAGATCGAGGTTGCAGAATATCTACTGGCATTATCCGAAAGAATCAGAGAAGCCGTCGGGAAACGACCATGACAGATCTTATCGAGGGACTTCTCTCTGATGAAGAGATAGATGTTGAGCCACCAACAAAGCAGGCGCCATCATCCTCTGTGCGCGATAGTTCTGCTGGGGTGGTAAAGGATACTGCACCAGAAACAGCTGAGGATACTGCTCCGCTTCTGCGGGGACTTCTATCTGACGAGGAAATAAACGTGGAGCCTGTTACTCCTCTTTTATCTCAAGAACCTGGAACAGATATAGGTGCTGGTTCTTCAGAGCCTAAGATCGAGGGAAGATTTGAGTCTTTGCTGGATACACTCTCAAGTCCTGAAGAAGCTGATATGGATCAATTTGAGGGCATAGAGATTCATCCGCCCACAGAGGGCTTAGGTATTTTCGGAAGTATGTCGGGCTGGCTCAACGATGTTGGCGGCGTGCTTGGTCGTGCTGCAGATGAGGTTGGCGATTCTCGTGTTGGGGAGGCTATACTGAAGGGTATTGGAGAAGGGGCTTTAGCCGCAGGAAGGGCTGAGGACTATGTACGTGACCAGATGCGCTCTCTTTTTGGACAAGAACCGTTAGATCCTGAAGATTCCTCGAGATCTGAAAAGCTCTATGAGCTGTATATGCAGCTAGCATCTAGAGATCCTGATATAGCTACGACGGTGACAAGCTTTGAGGCGAGTAATTTAACAGAGGGTATATTTAACACGACTAGTCGTCTAATTCCTATGGCGCCCATCATGTTCGCTGGCGCCAAGACCGGCGGCGCGCCTGGTTTCGTTGTTGCAGCAGTAGCAAGCGATCTTGCTATATTCTCTGCGACGGAGCCAAGACTTGCTGACCTGTTCAAAGAGCACGTAGGTGGACCTTTTGCAGAAGCCCTTGTTGCTGACCCTGATGATAGTGAGGCGAATAACAAGTTTAAACAAGGTTTAGAATCTTTTATAATAAATGGTACTCTTGCCGGGGGAGGGGTTGCTCTTAGAATAATAGCTGCGGATGCAAGACGTCAGGTCCGAAATGCCCAGGTGGCGGCGCTAGTGCGGCGAGAGAAGAGACACGCGACGGAAGAAGGCCGTCGTGTATACACCCCTGATCCTATACCCGAACCTCGCGTGTTTCCGCAGAATATGGCGCAGAAAGCTGAGCTGAATATAAAAGCTGATGAGCTTCTAGGTAGAGCGTCTAGTGAAGAGGGCGTGAATGCTGCTCTTCTTCGGGAATATATAGGGAAGCTAGATGAAGTAGATCCTACTGGAAAGTTGTTTCCTGCTTCAACGGTACCTGTAGCACGCGGAGAAGTAAGACACGGAGCAAATAAGAATGCAGGAGAAGCAGCAACCTTTGACAAACTTCGCGAGTTGGATGATGCCATACCTGAGAGATTTGACGTAGATCCTTTCTATCATAAAGGTACTACGCACGAAAATGGAAGGTTTAGTGAACCGAGACAGAAATTTGATAAAGATCCTTTGGACAATACGACAGTTAAACATGATATAATGGAGGCTGATCTTCCTATAGAGAGTGCCTCTGTCAATAGCGTTTTTCTTGATCCCCCTTACATGCTTCGTTCCACAGGTAAGAGGACAACAAAGACTGCACGAAAAATGACTACCTTTGATACAAGAGAGGAGGCCTTTGCGTTCTGGTCTCGTATGGTTCAAGAAACTAATCGTATAACAAGAGTTGGTGGAACAGTAGTTATTAAAATACAAGATACAATTCCATCAGGAAACAGACCTATATTGAAAGCTACTGAACATATCGAGCGCGACATGTTGCGAGCTGGTTTTATTAAAAGGGCGCATGTTGTCAAAGTCGATGAGAAACCATATATACCTAAAGGATCAAAAAAGAAACAAAGTTATATAAATTACTTAGTTTACGAGAAAGCTGATCCAAATATCACTGGTGTTCGTGAAAGTCTTATTAGTACCTTGGAAAGGCGTCTCGCGGCGGAGGCTAAAAGAACAGAAAGCGCTGCGAAAAAAGGCAAGGAGTTACCCCAGCGATCTGCTCCAGGTGAAGGAGATGGTAGACTTCTCGAGTTTAGACTGGAGCAATCAGCTGCGGCTATAGCAGATGCTGGACGGGTTAGCGGAAAGGCATTGGCTGATTTCGCTAACAGACTCTTATTCGATCAGGCTGGTCCTATGAGGGATGTGTTGCTCGGATTAGGAGATCTCGGCAAACGAGCTGAGGCTAGTTGGAATCTCATAAAGGGAGCAGGTCCTGCGGCCGCAGAAAGCGTTAGAGCTTTAGACAAGGCTGTGCTCTCTAAGCTGCCTTATCGCATAAAAAGAGAGCTGAATGCACTCATCTATTATGAGAGGCAGACAGAGATACTTGCCTCAGGAAAAACCATTACAGTTAGAAATCCAGAAACAGGAAAACGTCAACTGTTAACACAAGAGGATATAAAAAAATCTGTTGATAACTTAAAAGAGCGCGTCGGACCCGAGTGGTTTGCTACTATATCACATAGGCGAGATATATACTATGGATTAATGGCTAAGCCCTTAGACGACTTATACGCAGCTGGGATGTTAACAAGCGCTGAATACAAACGTATGAAAGATTTTCGCTACCAGCCTACTGCGGTATTCGAAAGAGTATCTGCCCTAGACCCTATTACCACAGTACAGGTTATGGGAAAGGATATCTCTATCACAAGTAGTGGTATTAAGCCGTTGAATAGCGTGCAAGAGCGCATCATGGAGACTGATGCTGTTATGCTGGCGGAGCAGGTTCTTATGCGTACATCAGCGCGCATTGCAAAGAATAGAGCTAATCAAGACCTATATCAGCTGGCGATAAAACATCCTGATAATGGTTTTGTATTGTCGCAACGTCCCAAAGGTCCGCATGGAAAAGACTATGATAAAGTAAGCGTTATGATCGACGGTGTACGACAGGAATTCTACATGGATAATGCGTTCACCAAGATGTGGAGCCAAGCAGGAAGCAATACAAACCAAGAAATTGCCGCTATGGTAGGACTTATTAGTGGCGCACCTGTTGTTAGAACATTTGCTACTGGTATAAATCAAGCTTTTGGGATAGCACAGTTTTTTCGTGACCTTCAATTCATCTGGTATAACACTAATCACTATAGTGTTATACCTCATATTGCTCTCAAGGAGATGGCAGTAGAACTAAAGCAGGTGGCCGGCGATGCTATTCGTCGTGAAGGAGACTATCTTGCTTATGTAAGAGACGGTGGTACTTTCAACTTCATGGTACGCGAAGCACAGAGTGTTGACCATCCATCTATTCTGACTGTGTTTGGAGAGAGCGGATTGGGCGTTTCCCCACGGCTAGCAAGAGGTAGTCGCGCTACAAGAAAGGGAATAAAAACGACCTTTACCCTCCTATCATACCTTGGTCATACTACAGAGATCATGGTACGCCTCGCCACTCGTCGCAGAGCTATAAGACGTATGATGGAAGAAAAGGGAATGCGCTACGACCCTGATGGACCATTTCCGCGTGAGATGGAGAGGATGGCTACAGAGGAGGCAAGATCAGGCGGAATTGATTTCAGTCAAGGTGGATCACTGATTAAACAACTTGATGTAGTAATGCCTTATTTGAATGTAACCTTTCAAGCTTGGCGTCGCACGGGCGAGGGCATCAGAAGAAATCCAAAAAGGTACGCCGCCGCTGTTGCAAATGCTTGGGCGGTGAGTACCTCCTTGTATTTTTATAATAGATTTAGTGCACCTGAGTGTTGGGCAGCTGTATCAGCTACAGAGAAAGCAAACGGTTTTGTTGTATGTACTAATTTTTCATACATAGACTCTGATGGAGAACAGCGTTGGATATATGGAGTTATTCCGGCGGATCAAATTATGAGAGCTGTAAAATCTGTCCCAGAGGCTCTGCTTGGATGGTTTATAGACGATGAAAGCCCTGGAGAGCATCTGTTCAAAGGACTCGAGGCTAGTGCATCTCTGCTTGGTGATCCTACTATGGCTATCCCACCGACTCTTAAGGCTCTCCAGGAATACGCAAGTAACAGAAGTACATACACAGGCAGGAATTTTTGGAAGGATCCGCCTGGTAATCAACCTCCTGAAACGGAGATATCTGCTGGAGGTAGAGAAGCTAATCCACTAGCGCAAGATATAGCAATACCATTAGGTCTTAGTCCAAGAAGATTAGAGGGATCGGCACGCTCTATTGTTCCCAGCAACGAACTGACTGCGGTAGCGATAGAGGCTTACTCTCTGCTGACGGAGGGACAGTTTACAAAGGAGATACGCGATGCATACGCTGATCATTCAGCAGCGCTTATAGCAGAAATAGCTCCATTTGAGCGCTTCATTAGGACGACCTTCAAAGATGCCAACGATCTTGATAGGTTGGAGAGTTCAGCTCAAGTTGTGCGCGGAGAAGATCAAATACGCAACGAGTCTTTGGACAATCATCTTGATACTCTGATAAAAGATATGCCTCCACGTATCAACATGGCTAAAATACGAACAGAAATGGAGCCTTTCATTAAGGATACTTTTCCATCAGATGCGTTGCAGGAAACTGCCATAAAGCGGGTTATTAATACTGTTAAATTCCTCAATAAGCTCAGAAGCCTTCCGCAGGAGAGGAGTAACGGTATCCCAGGGAAGCGTTGGTGGTTAGCTTTGCGTGGAGAAAAGATTGAGGTTAGAGCGAAGGCTTTTACAGAATCGTACTTTATCAGCAACAGAACTAAGCAAAACAGAGAAGACATGAATACTATGTTGAAGCTTATGTTCCCAGACAGTCTTGAGCTGCATCGCCTTGTATTGAAATACAAAAAGGAAGCACGCGGCAAATAAGATATTGAAGAATTTCTTCAAAACCGTGGGGTTGATATGTCGATTATAGGCGATGCGCTAGACAAAATACTCGATATGGAGGGTGGGTTCGTAGACAGGCTTAATGATTACGGAGGCCCTACCAACTACGGCATTACGATCCCTGCTCTCGAAGCTTACACTGGTCGACCTGCTACTCTCAAAGATATCAAGAAGATGAAGCCTGAAGTCGCAAAGGCTATCTATACGCAGAATTACTTTACCAAACCTGGTATACACCATCTCCCTGAATCTTTGTGGGCACATATGCTCGATATGTCTGTGCATCATGGACCTCGTAAGGCGATCAAGATACTTCAGAAGGTATTGAATATAGAGAGTGATGGCATCATAGGTCCTGTAACGATTGAAGCATCTTATGATAATAACTCCAGCGTGATCAATCACAGGCTTGCCATTCGTCGCATAGAGTTTATGGCCCGCGTCGTTAAACGTAACAGAACTCAGGCTGTATTCATCCTCGGCTGGGTACGTCGTGCTATGTACTATCTTCCTCAACCTTAGGTCCGATGTATTCATACGTCACACTCCCACTTTCCTCTAGCACAATCCGTATCACTTTCATTCCCTCAAGCACTGCCTCAACCTTCTCAAGGATCCACATATCAACATCGCGATAGTGTGCACGAAGAAGTTCAACGCGAGTACACTTCCTTCGTGTCATTATGTAGGTTAGAACTGTATCCGTTGCCCGAGCAAAGGGCGCTTCCCCGACTCCGCCGAAGGTACGGGGCATCTTCTTCTCTGCAGTTTCCAGAAGAATGCGTGCCCGATTAAAATCTGCCATTGTAATATGAAGATCATTGCCGCGCGAAGCGCTGATAGCCATGCAGATCTTCCATAGGTGTGTACCTCTGCGGGATAGATAAGGAGCAAAGCGGGGATCGATTATTGAAGGCTCTCCTCGCTGGGTTTTATTTTCTTCTATATCATACCATTTATCGTACGCTAGGCGAGCATCCTTATCAAACACCATCTCACCTGACATTGCCTTTATCATCTCGAGATCATGCAACAGCTTAGTACGTTGTTTGTCGTCTGGTTCTTTAGGACGCGGGACGATCTTTAATTTCTTATCCTCTACAATAAAGATTGTGCGCGCTGTCCAGCCTCCACCCATTGCCTCTTTTGTAAGCATATAAGGTATCCAGTCAGGAGCAGTTGCGCCTAGAAGATTTAAGCAGGGACCGAGAATTGTTTCTTCTCCCTGGCCTCTAGTACGATACTTCCATACACCTCTCATGTCGTACCAATTAGTTAGGACAGCTAAGAACTCTGTATTCTTTTCTCCGAGGAGAACAGCCAACTCCTCCGCAAAGCATGTAACAGCGCTTTGTTGTTGTATCTTCTTTTTTCCCCTAATAGTTATAGCAACAGCAGATACATTGCTGACCATAACTTCGATCAACCCTTGAGGACTACCTGCCTCTGGAGCCATAACGACACCCACCTCTTCAAGTAAAGGTCGCATAGTGGACATAGCTTCTCCTTTGCGAACTTTACCAGAGGGACCGACAAGAACTATATACTGATTAGGATAGATGAAAGTATGCCCTCTGATCGTTACAATACGACGTTGAAGGGTTGCAGCTATCGCAGAAATAGCAGTCCAGATATGGAAGGCAAGGGGAGGTTCTGTATCTTCTACGTATTCAAGATACCCCTTTATCCAGTCGCCGAGCTTTCGTTTAGACATGCTTCGTATTCTTTATTTAAGAGGCTGGCGATTAGATGTGCCCACTTCAAGTCCATACATTGAGCATATGTCTTGTGTGGATCAATAGAACTTATTATTTCATACCAGGCACTTGGATTTTTACTGCTTACTGGATGGCGCTGAAGCCGAAACGGCTGTCTCGTACGCATGTCTAAGGTTTCTGGCCATCTCTCGAGTGTCTTTAACAAGTTTAACCTCCTCACAGTCCGCGAAGTTAGGACCTATTTTCAGTTCTGTTTCTATTTTAAATTTTCTCCCGAAGTATTCCATCTGCGGAGATATATAGTTGTAGCTAATCTTAATGCACATATCTGCCAACTTGCTCCAGTCCTTTATGGAATGCTGTCCACTGATACTATCATATTCATTGGCTATGATATCGAAGCCGCCGCAGAGTTTCTTGTCTTTCCATACATCTCGCATGGCCATATAGACACTATCCGCAACAGTGCTTTGCGGGATAGAACTGTACGCTTCCTTAAATAGATCAGTGCCCCATGCGTCGAGGAAGCGTATCTTTCTACCAAAGCAATTTTCCAGGATGCGGTCGGACTGTAGTCTGGTTTTAATGTAAGCGTGCATACCGGAGCGAATACCTGGATATGCTTTATGGTAGAGTGTAACGCAGCGTTTAGCTTCTGCGATGATAATCTCATTTGTGAGAGCAAACATATTGGCGGTCATATCGTAATTAAGGGCATGATTAGATTTTTTGCCCATCTGTCTTATTGTGAATATACGAGGTATGAAGTAATCACCGTCCAATAATACTGGCATGAGATCTCTGCGTATGCCTTCTAGAAGTATGGGATCAGTTATGTGCTTACCTATCTTATTTTCTGCAAGGACTAATTCTTCCGACACGCCTGATATCATACTACCGGTGGCAACGTGCGGATCGCGGCCGGTCTCTATGACATCTATCATATTACCATCACCGCTGTAGTAAGCACACACTACCCATTCAGCTTGTTTCTTATCGAAGTGAAGTATAGCGTTTGTCATTTTTATTCCTTCTCTGCTACTTCGATCTCGCTCATATTGTGCTTATTCATAATCAGGCTCCATGAATTTTTTGAAAGCTGGGGTGAGGTTTAGCATATTCAGGCCAGTTCCTCTTATTGTCTTACTACTGCTGAGACGACCGAATTTAGTGCCTTGTGGGTTATAAGAACAGCGAAGACGATCATCTGGATCAAACTCAAAGTCTAGATAGGACATTTGCTTCGTTAAACCACGTATCTCTTGGCATAATTTAGCCTCTCGTAAGTTGGTCTTCCTGAATATTCGTTGAAGTGCTTTATCATCGCAGGTAGGATTGCCTGTCTTGTAGCTAGTATAGGGCGCAATGCCTTTGAAGCCATAGAAGTACTGGCAACATTGCTTAGGGCTAAGCGGATTAATAGGCATTCCTGCAATCTCTTCGAGTTCAAGCTGAAGTGTTGCTATTTGTCCGTTAACATTTATACGAGTCTCCTCTAATTGATCCTTGTTGACTTTAACACCACTTGCCATCATATGCAAGAGGGTTGGAAGTATATCTTCTACAAGCTCATACGTTGATATGTTTGCAGTTTCTTGTAACTCCTTAAATAGTATAGGCCACGCCTCTGCGCAGACAAGGCTATCTCTTGCGTTGTAACGCCAGAAAGTCATGGGGTCTAAATCTATCTTATCCCACAATTTCCTATCGTCTTTATAATAAGGTTCGTTTGTGAAAAAGGATGTTATTACATCCAGCCCCTTGCCGAAACCATTCTTTTTATCGGCCAGTTCAGGATATAGAATACTCCATGCTATCATGGTATCCCATACTCTACCGCGTGTTATGATGTTGTTTCTCTCGTATAGAAAGCCCATATCAAACGTGAGATTTTGACCTATCTTGTCGATCTTCTTATCGTCCATTATACGAGCGACACCTTTCCAGATGTTTATCTCTTCTCGCTCAGTCCAACGATGCCCTTCTCCAGGCACGAATAGAGGGATGCAGATGCTGAGGTTAGCAGAAGGAGCAAAAGACAGACAAGACACAGCATTATTATAGCACTCAATATCAGTAGCTGTGCTGTCCTTAATAGCAGCCATGAAGTCCATACAAGTTTCATATGTAGGATCGAGGATGATTTCTCTATCCATAGTGAGGAGTTTTTTAGAATGTCGATGCTTCCTTGCTTTGTCGAGATCAGCTATTATGCCGTAGCGCCAGAGGAATTTGCCACGGAGGCTTGCTGCGGGATGTATCGTTGGGATTACTGTCAGACCTTCCGGGTCAATGGCCTTAAGGGGCGATCCTCTCCATTTGAGGATTTGTCCCTTGTCTGTGAGGAGATCTGTTGCAGGTGCTCCAAGCGTGACAGCAACATTTGCCTTACATTTTCTGAGTCTCCGGAGGCAGTTATCTGTCAATCGCAAGCCAGTGTCTGTAAAGCCTTTCTTACTTGTCCATAGGAGTTTTCCAGCTCCAAAAATAGCACCGTCTTTTCCTTTAGTGACTGGCTTTTCCCAGATATTGAGAATATAGCACTCCCTTCGTATAAGCCCTGCTTGGTGTAAACACGTATCCAGCACTCCACCAGCTGGTCCGACGGCAGGTCTTCCTTCACGCATTTCGACTTTTGCCGGCGCTTCAAGAACGAGAACAATGTCACTGTTCGGGTCTCCTTCTTCGTACACACTCATCACTTTTTGCCGATATCGGGATTGTTATACCGTGCCGCATGAGTGGCTTGCTTACTTAATGCAGCAGTCTTTCTTTCGCGGTGTATTCTAGCGGTATACATTCCGCGACAAGAACGGCTGCAGTACTTTGCCATATTTCTTTTCTGTGTAACATCTTTGCCGCAATTCAAGCACTCTTTATTCACATCAGGTTTTGCTGCTATACCCCTATAAGCTACACTACACTTCATAGAACAATAAACAGTGTTAATGTGTCGATGAGATATGTCAGCCTCACACTGTAAACAGTATCGCTCTCTTACGGTGTCTGTAAGAGTTCCTTTTTTATTTCTATACTTCTCTCGGCATGGATAAGAACAGAACCGCGCAGAAGCATGGCGATTGCTCATATCTGTATCGCACTCTAGACATCTTCTGTCATTTCCTTTGAATTTGAGCTTTGATCTTGCGGTTTCCTCAGGCAGCATAGGTCTATTCCCTTCTGTGTGATTTGGCAGCGAAGAAAATCATTGCCTGTTATGAATATTGTCAGGTATCCTTTTGCTTCAAGATTGTATATATCACGCACTTTTCCAAATGTAGCAGTTCCATCGCACTTCATGAGAGTGCGAAGATAAAGAAACTGCCGAGCAGAAATATCTGCTGTTGGCGAACTCCGCATTTATCTGTTCTCGTAGAATGCGTCGATGGCTTTATCTGTTATATCCTCAATGACTGTTATCCAACCATTAGGGTTTACCTGCTTCAACCAGAGATCATCGAGATATACTTCCTCGCCTGCAATATAGGTTGAAATTATCTCAGCTTCGTCGTCCTCTGCCGGCTCTCCGGGTTGGTTCATAGATGGCATGATGGCAGGTCTGCCTGGGGTTACTTCTGCACTTACTTCAACATCAGTACCTTGGGGCAGTTCGTAGGTGAAGTCAACTGTTTCGCTCATTGTTTAATCCTCCTGATCGGGTTGCCCACGAGTGCGTCCGCTCTTTTCTCTTGCTTCAACCGCCTCAGCTGCACGCTTTTCTGTTTCTACGTCCTCCAATACCTTTTCCAGGTATAAATTGCGAGAATGCTCTGATAAATCCCAGCCGAAACCTTTGAGTTGGTTCTTGTATATAGCTCTCAGCGTGACACCAGAACCAAGAAAAGGAACAAGAATACGGGAATTAGGATATGTGAAAGTGGCAAGGATTTCCTCCATCAGTTCGATTGGTCTCTCTGTAGGATGTACTTTCTGCCGCGGGGGTACAGGGTCGAAGTGAAATACGTTTGAACGGCCACGCTTGTTTAGAGCCGGCGCACCTTTACGACACACAAAGAACATTTCGTATGAATTAGCAAGGTGTGTCTCAGGACTGTTTGTCTGCCCTATCTGCCCTTTGTACCAGATAGCTGGTATATCGGCAATCTTGAAGCCAGCCATACCTAGAGCTTTACGAACTTGATCGTACCAGGTAGGACCAAACCACCAAACGCAGAAGGCTTTATCCACAAGAGCTTCATAGACACCAACTGCTGTTTGCTGTAAGAAGGCAGGATAATCGACTGCAGATATTTCATTGTACGCGTCTAGAGTATGCTGGTCAGCTACTCGACCACGTTGTTTCTGGAGTTTGATGCCATAAGGGGGGTCAACCTCAGCGAAGTGACAACATTTAGATTTTACCTTTTTGATCAGTTCAAGTGTATCGCCTACTATATAGGCACCATCCGCGAAACGTACAGCAGCCTGGGATTGTTGATCCAGCCTTTCTTTTTTTGTATACTCTTTGGGCTTTGCTCCTTCTGCTGCCTTATCAGCTGCTTCTTCTGCGGAAGCTCCGCCCTCCATATTATATGTTATGCGACGAGACAGCTCTGCGATTGCAAGCTGTTCCTTCACACCGTGCCACTTTTTCCAAGCTTCTTCCTCCGTCTTACAGTTTACTAGCTCGGGAACTATTTGTAAAGCCACGGCTAGGGTAATGTGCCGTCCTACTGATGTGTGTGAGACGGATAACATCTCAGCCTGTTTGGATTTATTCCACTTGGGGTTCTTGGAAGACTCTAGACAATATATCTCATACTCAAGGAGAGACCTCTCGCTCCAATTCATATCCTTCCTGTGGATATTCTCAAAGAGCTCGATTTCCCTAGCATCCTGCGGGCCTTCTATTTTTCTTATGACCGCTGGTATTGTCTTGAGGTCTGCAAGTCTAGCTGCGGTAACGCGCCTTCCGCCTGCTACAAGGTTCATGTCTTCGTCGACAGTGATAGGTGTTATTACCCCCTTCTCTCTGATGTTCTCTGCGAGTTCGTGGATATCGCCCAGATCCTCGCGGAAACGATCTTCACTTTTTATTTCATTTAGTTTTATCTGCTTAAGTTTAAACGGCATAATCAAGCGCCTCCAAATATACGATTAAAAAATAATGCTATCTTTTTGACAGGTTCAGGCATACGGAGGAAGAACATCCTTTGTCGTCGAGACATTCTTAGTTGCCGCGCACGCTTGTAGTTTGTTTCTGCTCCTATCACACGCTGTAAGTAGCGACTATACTTTAAGTCTGCTTCTCTGCGAGATAGTTGTTGATCTTTTTCAGAATTCCATTCATACAATCTGTATCCCGTATGAAATCTACTGGCGGCTAAGCCTGTTAAACCTGTCAGATTGTTATATATCTTGTCACAGTCCTGTACGAATACATGATCTAAGGCTGCCCCATACACCTCTGCTTCGTAGTGTAGATCATGCTCAATAGAAGCAGGCCAAAACTCAGGAAATTTTTTGTCGCCAAAGAAGGTTGTGCCTCTGGTCACGACAGCAGCTTTCTAAGAGCCTCTGGGTCCATCCCTGCGAGTTTGTCCTCCAGCTTGTCCATGATATTCTTCTGGGTTTTCTTCTTCTGTTTATCTTGGTGCTTAGATGTCATACGATCTTTCCTGAGATCGGTGACGTAGGCTATCAGAGAGTCATCAGACATTTTGGTGAAACTCTTGCGGAGCTTCTCGAGGCGATCAACCATCAGACTTTTCCTTTAACATCTTCTGGCATTCCCTTACGGCTGGTATATCTGACAGCTCTTTTGTTGTAAGCATCTTTCACTCTCCTTCTCGTGATTGAAGAATTTCTTCATTATCGGGTGTTTTGGGTTTATAGACCATTTCATACTCTCCGCCTATGACGGCACCTATGAGAATTGGACCTTCCTTCTCTAGACCTGCGACCAATCGCTCTAGAATTGTCTCTAAAAGAATACGACGAGATCCCCAAGGGATTACTTTCTGCGCCCTGGTATGGAGATCACGATCTATATCGAGATGAATTCTGATTTTATCACTCACGCTCTTTTGCTTCCTTTAGTTCTTTATAATATTGTTGTATAGCTATTAAATCTGAATGACCTTCTTTGAATTTCTGTATCCATGCGTTGAATATGTCTGATGCGTGTACGCATTTACTACATGCTGGACAGTACGCAAAACCAAAACGATCCTGGCCGCGAAAATAAGCTGTTAAATGATTACACATGCTTCTTTCTTCCGTTTACTCCATGGTCAAGGCCGCTGAGATATATAGCAGTTAACGCGTCTTGAAAAGGTATACCAGCATTTGTACAATCTACAAAAATATCTAATGCTATATTTGTTAATGTATCTTGCGCATCTTGATCTGATATGTTTAAATAAGACATATTTTTAGGTTTAATCCTAATGCCTTTTCTTAATAGTTTTTTATATGACCAGTGCAGAGGATGGATTTTATCACTCATCTTCTTTCTTCTCCACCTCAGGAAGCTGTCCGCCTTGTTCGCTGCCTTCACAGCAGCTTACTATGCCTGATCCTTTACATTCATGACAAGGCCACCAAACTTGTTCCCTAAATAAGGAGTCGATTACATGCGCCCACTCAAGGCCTGCGACCAAGCCAACGCCTTGACAATGTTCACATCTCATACTTAATTCCTCAAGAAAGAGAAAATGATGGCAGGGATCTCCGGGAGCGGGCTCGATGAAAGCCCTGAAAAGATCCCTGCACATCACCTAGCTAACGAAGTGAAGACTTGGCTATAAGCCTGAAGATCCAAGACCCAAGCCCAAGCACACCCATCACACCGCCAACTATCGCGTCGCTTCCAGAGCTTGCAGCTCCTTCAGCTATTTCTGGTGACACAACTCCTGTGCCTACCAAAGCGCCGAAAAGCATGGTCAGTAGACCTGTCCAATTACCTTTCGACTGATACCACGGTTTGTTTGGCAAAGCATCACCTCCTTTTATGCCGCGCTGCGGCGTTTACGCGTCGGCTTTGACGCATTGCTGCCCTCCCCCGCATCCTCTTCGGGTAGGCGAGGTAGATCAAGTCTTGTATGCGGACTCTCGGGATCGTTTTCGTTCGGGTCGTGCTTCACCATGATGCCGCTGGCAGTGCATCCAGGAATATCATCCGGATCAAAGCCGTCATCTTCGTACGGCACATCAAAGGCTGCAAAAAAGCGAGCTTGTCCCGTCAGATGCAGGTTGGCATATTCATCGTTCTCTTTGGTGAGCACAAGAACATGCGTGATAGGGATGCAATTCTCATCTTCATCATCCGGCAGAATGGTGCACTTGACGATGTTCCTGTCGCTGTCCTTTTTGCTTGTCGTCAGTTCGGCTTTGATGCACCTGAGATCATGACGACCCTCTGGACATAAGTGTCCCTCTTTGGCATCTGCGATAGCTTGTTTGACAAATGGCACTGGTTATCTCCTTATCTTCAGTGTTGCGAGAGTTTCTTTGAGTTCAGCCATAGCGATCTCTCGTACATCATCTATGGCAGTTTTAATGTCGTCTTGGTCAACATTAGCGACGATGGTAATATCAGCTCGGATGCTGTTATAGTCGCCAGTGTTCACTGTCTTCCCCACACTAACAGAGACTTCTTTATACGGACTGCTCACTTTTCCTTTCCTTTCTTTGATGTAATTCTTGAAGTTTCGTTGGCAATAATCTTACCCAGTCCAAACTTCTCTGGATGGTCCCAATCGTCTATGGTTCCATCAAGGATAGGGGCCAAGCCCTTGACGGATGTGCGTATATACTGGTGCTGTCTATCCCCAGTTGTGTGAATGTTCCAGAAAGCGGTGCCGTCCTTTTCTTGGTCAACCTCAAGTCTGAAAATGTTCGAGAACAAGAGGGGTAAACGTGTACGGAGGCGACCTGTAAGTAGAGGTTGATAGGTAACTCGTCCGCTGTGCTCATCTTTATATATCTCCTCGTGGCAGAGTACAACTAGGGTTTCTGCAAGACCCGATAAGGCACGCATGACGTTACGAAACGTGTTAATCTGAGCTGTGTAGTCAGCTTGTTCGGGATGCTTACCCTGTCGTCCGTTGAGAAACTGCACATACTCCATAATAGCGTCGAGCATAGTGGTAGTGCTGTCAACGCCGATCCACTTATACTGATTGAAGAAGCCTTGGCTGACGGCATCATCGAAATGTTCCTCCCACTCTATCCAGGCTGTCGGCTCTCGTACTTTCATCACACGCGATGCCATTGCCTTATCTGCTTTGGAACTCTTGAGAGGGATGGCATCCAAACTAATGATATCTGGCGAGAATGTCTCATAGTCCACGTTCAGACCGCCGAGACTATCTAGAGCTTTGGGATCGAAGATGTACAGAAAACCAGGTTGAGGGAGGGTCCAGAGCTGGGATGTTTTACCACTGCCGCCAGGACCAACGAGCATAAACGATGAGGGACCTGCTTCTGCGAGATCTTTAGCGTTGGGCATCCTGTTTCTCCGAATCATAGTTCATTTGCGACTGTCCTGTATGCGGGTGTTCAGGATTGAATACTTCTGGAAAGTTGCTGAGAGTTTCACGCACACATGAGACTGCTTTCTCCAGAGTCTGCATGCGTTGTTCAAGGTCTGCTATCCATTCCTCGTTTGTGTTGAAAAGTTTAGCCATCCTCATCCTCCATTCCGAGTTTATCAAGACCGAGCACATCGAAGGGAGACCAATGCTCCTCCTTAAAGCCTTCCGGTATATCGTGCTCGTCAGGGTTAGCCCAACTCACGCAAAGATCGTGGTACTCGCACTTACTAAAGAAGTCGAAGCACCTACTTGTGTCTTTTGGATAGCAGGGCATGACATCACCTGGACTACCATCACTTCTGTATTCCAGCAACATCAGTTTATTGTCTCGTATCCTCTCGATGTAGTAAAAGACTTCATAGAGCCAACCGTTGAGGAGATTAGGAGCGCGAGAAACAGGCCAGAGCTGGAATACTTCCTGCGTGTATGCGTTGACAAGAGCTATGTCAATAAACGCACTTGTTGCTTTCTCTCCATAGTCCATTCGTAGAGCGTGAAGATAGCCATCAACCTGTGAGTTGGGATTGTACGACTCAAGATGGTTCGATTGAATACCGTTTTTGCTGCCGAGACTTGTTGTTTTATGCTCGACGGCTGCGATCTTCTTCCTGGGAGTGAGAACAACCTTGTCAAGTCGTCCAACGTATAGAAGATCAGCGTTTGTTGGATGTAGAGGAACTGCGAAGGGCTTTTCCACTTCCATTAACTCACACTGGATTATAAAATCTCGACGCTGATCAATATAAGCCCAGAGCATTTCCATAGCATTCATCGGAGTGCGGAACTTATATTTAAGTTTAACCTCTTCTTTATCCCACCCGATCATATCCTCCGCAGATGTCATGCCATTCTCTATCCATGTGTTGTGGAAGGCTTTCATTGCAGCTTGCGCTAGGGATTTTGTATCAACTTTGGGATCGTTGTTAAGGGTTAACCAAACCACGTCCATTGCATCATGCCAACTTAGGCCGTATATCAAAGGGACGCGGGGGTGAATAGTCAGCCAATCACGAATGTGTCTGAAGTAATAGTATCGAAGACATTTGCGACTGTCCTGTATGCGAGTGTTGTCGTAGAGTTCTAGGGTCATCCTGGATACTCCACATCTACGGATGTGTTAACTGTGATGTTGTGCATAGACATAATCTTTAGGACAATAAAAGTGTCGTTGAGACCAGCTTCTAGCGCTAACTTATTAGCGTATTCTTCTGCTGCATCTTTATCAGCGAAATCCAGTAATGGCATACTGCCGTCTTCATCGTCTTCTCTTATTACCCAATAGACGTTTTCCTTAATCATTGCTCTTCGGCCTCTTTAGTGTTTGTTGTCAGCACGACATCTGTTATAAAAACTCTTTCTAGCCGTGCTACGATATATTTAACTGGCTCTTGGCTCTCAGCACTACGCCGACGAGCTTCCACAGAGGCATCCTCTAGCGTATCGTGTGTATGAAAGTTATGCGGGGAATTGAAGCCGCATCTGATTACGATGTATTGATCTTTTGACATATTCTCTCCTTTCTATGATACAATCTGGGATGAAGTATAAAGGGAGAAAAAAAATAAAGGAAGGGGAAAGGTAGTTAAGGGGATGCCCGCAGCTGCTGACAGGCAATACCAACAGACTACGCAACACCCCCTTAACCAGATGGCGAGACGTCAACCCCAAAAAACCGCCTCGCCTGAGACCAGCTTACTCTGCGTCGCCTTAGGCATCAATGCCCATACGCTTGAGCAAGGCCGTCTTTTGCTCAGGTGTAAGCTTTTCGATGTCCGCAGCGAGACGTTCTTCAGCCGGTCTGCCGCGTGTCTTCTTACCGGGCTTCCATTCATCTGCGAACTCTTGCAGTTTTTTGGGTTTGATGCCCGTGGGAACCTTTTCGCCTTCTTCTATCGTAGCCATCTTTCCACGCATACCAGACTGGAGTGCGACGGCCAAATCGGCGAGGAAGTAGGACAGAACGACGTCATCACCGAACATCTCGATGGCTTCTTCCGTCGACTCTGGTATCGTATAGTTGACTTTCATAGCCGGGACGATGATGCCGGTTGTAGCTTTCTCCGAACCAACTTGTGCAGCAATTTCGATCACTTTTGACATGAATAGCTCCTTGAGTTGCAACAGTCAAGATTGAGCCCAAATGGGGCCAATCATTAGATTTTATATCATGGTGTCCATCTTGTCAAGTGTTTTGTTTTTGCTGTTTCCTTTACATAGTTGAGTATTTTTTCAGCTGCTTGGGGGTCTATGCTGTGAGAGTTGTAAAAGCTCCAGATATGTTTAAGCATATTCCAGCAACTATCACACTTCTGTGTTCCTATCCACGAAATGCCTACTCCGCAGAACATACAAGACAGTTGATCTTTTTTGACACACATTTACTGATCTTCCTTCTTGTCTATTGGTGTAAAGGGATCGAAGCGTTCAATAGCTTGTAGACGCTTCTCTGTGTCCTGAGCATACTTTGTTAGGCGCAATAAAGCATCTTGGTGCGCAATAACCTTATGCCACAGAACAAAGCATATTACGCCAAGAACTGTCCAGAGTACAATAACTATGCCAAGGACAACATAGGGGATGGTGTCAATCATCTTATATCCTTTCTAGGAAGTTTACGAAGGTTGCCTTCTGTTCATGATTCATTATCGTACGATCGTCCGTTTGATATAGCGTGAATAAATGAAGCAGAAACAGGGCGGCGAGCGTCTTTCATGTGTGGCAATACCCGTCGGTCTCGATGCAGAGCCACATGCCGCACCATGGCACCGCTATGGCTCCATCGCACCCTATCGTGGGTACCGCCGACTCCCGCATGGCGTCCAGAGATTTGTTATCTTGATTTTGCTTCCATTTCTTGAGGATGGCGATGTCCTGCTCCTTAGTCATGGTAATCATGGCGTTCCTCCGTTCGCGTCAGCGATTGCTTCAAGCTCAGTTGGGAATGGTCCGCTTGGTTCTCCATCAGGGAGGCAACCATCAAAGCAAGGCCACCAGTACCAGCCCGCCTCAAACACTGTGAACTCGTTGGCGTGATCCTCATTGGCTTGGTTGTATGTCGCCTCCATAGGCGACACGGCGAATACCTCGAATGATCCGTAGTGCTCGCCGGTTTCGTCGTTGGTGAACTGGTGATACGTCATGATGCAATCTCCAGGCTGTGGGCCTCAAACGCGTTCAATGGTCCGTCATAAAGAACCCGAACGCGCTGCCCTCCATGCTGCGGATGAGTTCTAAGCTCAACCAACGCATGGTCGGCGTCGTTGTGGTGGTAGATGCTGTAGTTGATCACGCCGTCATATGATCCAGCCCAACCGGCGAGGCCGGTAGACTTGTGACCTCTGGCGGTTAGCTTGGTTTTTCTAGCGCTTTCTGTAATCGCTGCGTAATAATGTGACACGGCTATAGTCCTTCCTTATCAAGGGTTGTTGCCTAGGGCCTTGCTGCTGTTGTTTCAACTATGTCAGCTGCGTTTAGATATCCGTAATCGTGTATAAGACGTTTCTGCACTGTTCTGGCTTCTTCGAGCGTTTCTTCGAATGTCATGCTTCTAGTACCTCCATTGTGCTTTTCAGCAAGTTCGCGCATTGCGAGCTTTCCCAGTTGTCCTCAGGAAGAGCTTTGAAGACAATACAGATGGCGTTCCTCAGCAGAGTGTTATCATCCCGCTCTGCCTTCTCCACAAAAGCGTTTGTCTTAGCTAGCTTTAGTATAACATCCCAGCTGTGCACATCGACATCTACTTCCGTCGCTTCCTCTTGCTCTTCTGCTTCAGGATTATCGCCGGTATCAGATATCGCGTTCAGCATAGCCTGCTGATCTTCCGCCTCAAGAGCCTCCGCCTGCTCTTCTAGCATAGCGTCAGCTTCTTCTCTTGTGATACGTGGGCGGGGTGGATCCTCTGATTGTACCACTTCCAGGGGCTGTTCTTCAGGCGTATGTGTTTCCTCCTCAACTTGTTCGATAGCCTCCAAGAGTATGGGCTCAGAAGGACGGACCTTCGCATCTTCCATGACGCTGAGCACAGCTTGTGCGGCACGACTTCTTCTGCCGACATGTATCTCTTTACGTCGATTGATAGGGAGAGGACCGATAGAGCCGTCTGGCCAAGCAGTGTCGAAGTATTCGTCGCCAGTTGCTATTCGGCTAATAGTCGTTTGAGTGACACCGAAGTTTTGGGCTATCGCTCGCTGTTTTTCCCCTGCCCAGATAGCGTCTTTTATCTGGACTATATCGTAGGGTATGAGGATTTTTACCATCTTTATCAATGTCCTCCGTGATTGAAGAATTTCTTCATAAACGTGGGTTCGCGTGGGAGAGTCAGCCGGCGTTAAAGGATGCACAAAGAACACCTGGTGCTATAGCCAGCCTCAACATCGTTATCCCAAGTCATGCCGTGTCTCCTCTTATTTTGTATTTCACAAGCATCCCACCCATGAAAGTGCAGTCTTTCCATTTCCTGACTGCGGCTTCGTGAGCAAGACGTTCAGCAATCTCTGGGCTGGGAGCCCGAAGGCGTACGCGTACACCAAAGTGCGAGCCGTCCTTTCCTCGCGCGACGGCTTCCCATTCGTATACAGGAACAGGAAACTCTTCAAGTTCAATGGAACTGAGCATGACCACTCTCCACTATTGATATACATATATCTACCTCTTTTTTCAGTGAGGCTATATCGTTCCCAAAAGATTCCATGAATAAGGTACTGAAGAACAGACGCTGCATACGTGCGCGAACATCATCTGCTATACCTCGCTCAAGTATCACACAAGGTAAACAGGCTATTGCGTGCATCATAGCGTTTGCTGCAACGCGCTCTTCTATCTTCTGGTTCTGCATAAACTCCAGATACAGCGTGGCCGTTTTGATGAGAGCTCCTAACATAACCTCTGTATGTGCTATAACTAGATGCACGTCAATATCCTCAGAGGCTGCGTCGGTAAACTTTATTCCTGTTGTATCGTCTGACATATTATGTCCTCCTTACTGGGTTGTCGAACAAGCGAGGGATGCTCTGCTTATCGCACCACCAATTAACAACGAGTTCCCGCACTCCCTCATGTTCGACCTTCGACATGTGAGACAAGTCCCAGACTTGGGCGTTGCCATTGTCTTTGACGGTCACAGTATCTTGTTGTCCGTTGCGTCGTATGGTTACTCTAGCCATAGCCATGATCTTTTTCCTTATGTTTTGAGGGGTTGACTGCTGACACTGACTTGTGCTTGCAGCTTGGGATACTGTGAACTGAAGCGCTTCTCAATATCTCTGCACTCTCGCTCACAAGAGGTGAGAACAGCGTCGTGCGAGGACGCGCTACGTGTTGAGCCTGAATAGTTCTGCCAATCCAATTCAGGACGTTTGCGTATTTGGAAGAGTGTGTTGAATAGCATACTTATTCCTCCACCTGATCGTCGTGAACGGGCTGATACCAAAAAACCGCCTCTTGATAAGCTGTGCGAATCTGTTCCTCTGGGAGAGTGCGTTTTTCAGGCCAGACAATTCTGTATATCATGAGTTCCTCCTCAGGAAAAGGATTTGACGGCGAAGAAGTTGCGGCAAAGATCACGCTTGGCAAGGTGTAAATACTCAAGCTGTCGAGCAATCTTATTGGAGTGAAGTTGGAAGGTTGTGCGAGTACGTACGTCTGATTGTACTGAAGCGCTATTGGTCAACCTAAACTCCATCTTGCTGTGCGCACTCCATAGAGCATTGACCCCAATCATCATGTGCGAGCAAAGGATGATCTTTTCCATAGTAGTCATGATTTATTCTCCTTGGTTGTTTTGCCCACGCAGCAGGCATAGCCCACTATCACGCAGGCTAGTATTCTCCCCATCCAGCAGACTTAGTCCACGCATCATCAGCGGCAATGTTCTCTTCCGCATCGTTAATGTTCCTCATTTTTTCACGATCTGAGGAACAACTATCGCAAATAGCACGATCACCATAGGGGTTCGTAAGACCACACTTAACGGATGTTTCACGGTAGTCGTATCCTGATTGTATGTAATAGATAACTTTGTTATCACACATAGTCCGTTCTCCTTGGTTGTTTTGCCCTTACGTCAATTCGGCTTACAGCAACTATCGCGAGGGGAGGAAGGGGATAGAGGCTAGTTGCGTTTATACATGCGGCGTATATCTTCTTCCACGCCATCGAAGCACAGTTCTAGCTTGTTCAGAACTGCATCCTCATCCCTTACCATCGACTCAATCAGGTCATCGACGTGAGCACCTACCGAGCGGCCGAGAGTATCGTCGCTGATAGCAAGAGTGTCATGCCAGGTATCCCCAGGTGTTCTTATAGGTACCTCATCCCACGTCGTGCCTGTAATGCCAATCTTCATAGTTGGCACATCAGCGGGGAAATGCTTGTTCGGAGCTTTTGCTACTTTAGACATTACTCTTCTCCAGGTTGTTTTGAATTTTGTCGTAAGCGTTGAGGTCGTCGAGGTAGTTGAAGGTGATAACAACAGTTGCGTTGTCATCATAAGAAGCGAGCGCTTCAATCAGTTCTTTTTTAGTCATGCTATGATTACTCCAAAGTTGCGGTGTGAAAATAAGGTCATAAAAACTCGTATCAATATTATCCCATATTTCCAGCAAGTTGTCAACAGGCATGTAAATACTTAGGGTAAACAATACTTGATAGCAAAGCAACTTGATAGCAAAGCAAAGATACAGCGCAGCAAGCAATGTATCAATGTATGTATCAATGTATAACTCAATCATACCCCTCCCCCTCGATGTATAAGGGTGAATCAAGTCTCTTCTTATATTTTTTTATAAGTATATAATATATATCAAGGTATAAATACTCCAAGTATAAGGCCAATATTCATAGATTATTCCTTAAAGGCACCTCTTTGATTGAAACATACATTGATTGATACATACAATGATGCATTGACTTGGGAGATTGGGTGGAATATCGCAGAACTGGGGTGCGATCCCTTTTTGAATAGAATAGAATGGGATCGAAGAAAACGTGCCGGAGCCCTCCAAGGTATTGTTCCCAAGAAGGCGCTGGTCTGCTATCAGTCTGGGGTGCGGTCCCTTTTTGAAAGGGGAAGAATGAGGAGAAAAGCAAAGACGACCACCCCTTGCGAGGTGGCCGCCTTGCCTGCTTGATCACTCCTCCCAGTATTCCTGCTCTTTCAGCGCGAAAGTCATGCCGGAGGTGAAGTGATTGATTGTCCCGATGGTTTCTTTCATCCTACCGAGCAGGACACCATCTCCGATAGCATCCAGACGTTCCATAAACTCTCTATCTATGGGAAAGCTGGCAAGCTGGGCACCATCATAAGATGCAATAACAGTAAGTATCTTAACACGCGTAGCCATTGATCTTCTCCAAGTTGTGGGATTGAAGTGAAGTGCCCTCCCGCCTTGTCCAGCAGGAGGGCAATACACCTATTGGTTGGCTGGATCGTTGTAGTGCTCGAAGAGGCGAGCCCGTTCCTCGTCCGACAATGCATCCATCTTCTTGAGTGCAGCGCCGTACGGATCGGCCATTGCCTTCTGAGTGAAGTCATTCACGACATCAAACTCTTTGACCAAGAAATCCTCCTTGATCTCGGCAATGGTCGGACCCTCGTAATCCTCGGTGCGCGTCTTCAGGATTGCGGCGCGGAAGAGGGACTGCGCCTTTACAGCCCAGCCGTTACCCACGCAATCCTCAGCCAACCTGCGATTGCTGCAACCGTCGTAATTGAACGTCCAAGTTGCATTCTTGATCTGTGCAATCACAAGCTTCTCGCCAATGGTGCTCAGGGTGTAACACGTTGCCGTTTTACCCGTCACTTTGATATGCTTATCCATAGCCCATTGCTCCTAACACGTTGTGCCTATCCACCAAATCGGTATGCTTGACACTTCGGCATAGCCTATTCGCTATACTGTCCTAAGTGATACCCGTGATACGCCTTTCGTCGTATGACTATTGGCCGACACGGGTTCGCCTCGAACCATGGGAAAAACGTCTCATAGATTCAGGGCAATGTCAAGCTTTGAATGATTCTAAATTGGTAACAATATCATCACGAGATATCACGGAAACGTGATAAATGTAACATCCGCCAAGATCAATTAGAGGAGACCCGTATAATATTTATACGAGTCTCCCCTGGGCGGCCAAGCTGCGCCGCGCCCAACATGTTGCAGCGCAGCAAGATGGAGGTGAGTAACTCGTATGTAATGCAACCAAAGCGGCGAGTACCCCCCCAGGTGTGCCGCCCAGGTTTTGAGCTCGTTTCCGACACAGAGTTAATTTTTCATTCTCATACTATTGACGACGCTCCCCTTTTGCGCCGCGCCCCTTTCACAGGACGTCCTCGATATTGAATAAATTCTTCATATTCTTATATTCGTATCATAGTGGCTGGTATCCCATATTATGCGTTGACATCTTGTTTTTTCTCCTATAAGATGAGCACAATCACAGGAGGGTTTCGCCCTTATGAACGGCGCGGAAGTTATTTCGATTACTGATCTATGGGACGATAACAAGCTGTCTTCCGAGGTTCTCGAGAGGCGGCGTCAAATGCGCGCGTTTATTAATAAAGAAGCTCAGCAAGACAATGCTATTGTTGAGTTAAAGCCCGATCCTGGAGATATCAAAGATGACTGATCTCACAGCGGAAGACCTCATCGCAGTTATGCGTGGCCACGACGAGCATACTGTCGATGCTGCTATTGAAGCTGTAAAAGATGCTGATCGTCATCCAGCTGTGCAGAATGGTAGGAATAGAGGATATCAATTCAATGGTAAGGGACGCCGCGCGAGATTGCAAAAGATGCGCACTAAGCATTGTACCATAGCCAACATGCACGCTGCGGGTCTGTCTAACGCTACTATAGCTGTATTGACAGGAGCTACTCCTAGTTGGATCAGTACCCTTCTGCATGAACCCATAGTTAAAGAGTACATAGAAACGCATGTACTTGTAAATCTCGAGAAGGCAGATGAAAAGTCAAAGGGTATGCTCCTAAGAGCTGTCGAGACGGTCTCGGATATTATCGACAGTGGAGACAGTAAAACCCGATTGGCAGCGGCCAAGATTGCAATCGATATGAACCAGAAGGCTGGTACTACAGAGCCTGACTCTGCAGAAGATGTTATCAAACGTGCCTTGGAAGTTGTGCGCGAAGATGGCACTCGCGTCACCATGACAGAAGAGAGAAAGAAGATTAGCTATGGCAAAACTCACAGCATCTCCCCGTAATACGCGCGGCTTCGAGGATGCTCTAGCGCTTCTTGCTGTCGCCGCCAATCCTCTAGCAGGCTCTCTCGCAAGTATGGGTGTAGGCTTTTAGCTTTATAAATAGGAGAAAGAGAATGGCAGTAACACCTTTTATGCACTACAAAAGGCATGGACAAATAACAGATGCAATCAACCGATCAGCGCATGTTGACCATAAGGTTATCGCAGCAACAGTTGCAGAGACTTTCACAGTGCCAACAGATGCAACAGTTGTTGTCTTAGCCAGCAATGTTGACTTCTATGTAGATTGGCATGGAGAAACCGCTGCGGTACCGGCGGGAGATGTGTCTGATGGAACAGGTGTGGAGCTAAATCCATC
The DNA here is from genome assembly GCA_002690445.1 of Candidatus Pacearchaeota archaeon. Next base: position 5,967 of record NZER01000108.1, on the reverse strand, counting down.
TGTGCGCGCGATTGGCGGATTGACATCATTCAGCGTTATCAGTGCCAGCAACGGTATAGTAACAGCCGCATGGTACGGAGGATAGACTCTTGGCCAATACCAAGATTAGCGACCTAACAGCATTGACTGGCGCAAATACGGCAGTTGGTGATCAGCTTGAGATCACAGATACAGATGCTGCTGCTAGTCGAAGTATCACGATGCAAGAGCTATTTCGTGGTATACCAGCTGGTACGGTATCCCTTCCTGGCGCATCATTTCAAGCTGATCCCAATACAGGCATCTATCGTATCGGTGCGGATAATATTGGGGTGTCAGTTGCAGGGACAAAGGCGCTCGACGTGGCTGCGGGGTGGGTCCAAGTAGTTTCTACTGATGGCGGTGCGTCGCAGGGACCGCTGCTTGTTACGCATCGCGATAGTGCGTCGCCCACCGCGGGCGATTTTATTGGTCGCGTTGATTTCAACGGTGAGGATAGCGCCAGCAATCAAGAGAGATACGCGTGCCTTATTGGGCAAATTGATGACCCTACTTCGACAAGTGAAGATGGCACCCTGCTGTTGCAAACAGTTGTGGCGGGCACGATGACAACCCAGTTGGATATCTCCTCGGGTGGTTTTGTCATCACGCCTCCTGTCACGATCACGGCTGGCAGTATCACCGGCATCACCGATCTTGCCGTGGCGGATGGCGGCACCGGGGTTTCGACACTCACGGACGGCGGCTTGCTGGTAGGCAGTGGCGCGGGGGCGATCACAGCCCTGGCTGTCCTGGCCGATGGTGAGATGATTGTCGGCGATGGCACCACAGACCCAGTTGCTGAATCGGGCGCCACCCTGCGAACCTCTATCGGCGTCGCTATCGGCTCCGATGTGCAGGCGCACAGCGCTGTTCTGGACGCCACCACAGCATCCTTCACCACCGCTGACGAGACCAAGCTCGATGGTATTGAGGCTGCCGCGACGGCAGATCAGACCGGGGCAGATATTGTATCTGCGTTGAGCGGCGAGGATTTGGAAGCCAACTCCATGACCATCCGGGGCGCGAAACTGCAATGCTTCGAGGCGACGTTTCAGAACGTAGGCGGCGCAATTAAGCACTATATCGGTCAGCCCGGCAGCGGGGCCAGCGGCGGCGATTGGATTGAAAAGATCATCGCCGCCAGCAGCACAGCTCAAACCACACCCACCGGCACGGATGCCTCGACTGCTTTTGCCTATGGCGCAAAAATATCATCGGCATCGGCCAATATCATAATTTTCGATGTAGCCGCCCAAACCGATGGTCAAGAGCTGCATGTCGCGGATTGGGGCGCGTTCGACACCAACGGCACAGCTATTTGCTTCCGCCCTGGTTTCGCCAGTCGGGACGTTAACGGCACGACAATTTACCGCCTTGAGGTCCAGGTCAAAGACCTGAACGGCGCCGCCTTTAATGTTAACACCACCAACCTGCCCAACTCAAACGACCGCGTTGCGATGACCTTCATGGGGTACTTGAAATGACCTTAACCGCCGAAAACAAAGCGCACCTCCGGCAATCCGTCATCAGCGACAAGCCGGAGAAAGACGTCGACCATCGCTTCGGCGGGCGCGCAACCGCTGCCAGCCGAAAGCATCAGGTATCGGCCAATGTGCGCCACGCCCTCCGGGGTTGGGCCGGTTCTCAAGGTCTGCGGTGGGAGGAAATGGGGCTGTGGTCGCCCCAGGAGGTCGAATCCGTCAAGGCACATGAGGCAGAGCTAAGGGCTGAGCTTGTGGTCATCGAGGGTGAGATCGATGTGGTTCAAGCAGAGGTTGACGCGCTTCCAGAACCGAAGGATTGAAGATGGAAAAACTCGATATCTACCGCCAGACGATCGGCAGCCAGGCGATCGCGCTCGTCGACCTCAACGCCGAGCTCGCGGCGCGGGCGGCGCGCATCGGCGAGCTTGAACAATCCGTCTTAAAAACTGAGATGTCGCGCCAGGCGAATCTGATGCACGCAGAGCGTGAGCGATTGATCGCCGCCACAAAGGCGCCGTGACAAAGACAAGAGGCTACTTCAATACTCGACGACGCAAGGGGAAATAGCCTATGGCCGTCCAACGCATATCCGAGTTTGACCTTTGGAAGCCGGATTATCCTCTGGCGCTCGTCTACATCTACGTCGGCGGCACGACAACCCTCGCCAGCGTCTTCACGGATGTTGGCTTAACCGCCGCCGCGGCGAACCCTCAGACGTTGGAAACGCAGACCGTTGCCGGCGTCTCTTACGGGAAGTGGGCAGTTCCGCTTTACACGAACGACGATTATGAGCTCGACATCAATTCGGGCGATCAGACCGGCGTGAAGCACCTGCCGCTGGTCACCCTGGACGCGGAGAATGCCAGCGATGCTGTCGTGACGACGACGGGAGGATCCGCGTCTCGAGCGGTCGACGATCACTTCGCGGATGTCATCAACGCCGAGGACTATGGCGCGATCGGCGCGAGTTCGTCGACAAACACCGCAACTATCAACTCGGCGATCGGCATCGCGGCCGCCAACGGCGGTGGCGACGTTCTGCTGCCGGCCGGCACGATTCCGATCACCACCCTTTCACTCTCAGTGGGTGTTCGCCTAATCGGTAAAGGGCGCGCGGTCACCACCTTGACGAGCTCAGAGGCTCAGAGTGTGATCACCATCAGCGGCGACCGCGCCGGCCTGGGCAAGCTCACCCTCGATGGCCTGACGCTGGTCGGCTCTTCGGTGGGTCTCTTCTCCAAGGCCAATGACGAAGTCTATCTCGATGATGTGCTGATCAAGCGCTTCGATGTTGGGATGCACTACAAAGGCGGGCGACGTTGCACTTGGGGCAGCCTCTCAATCAGCAACTGCGCGGTCGGCGCCAAGCTGCACGGCGATGACGACGCCGGCGGCGGCGCGGACGGTGATGATTGGCGCAATAATTCATGGGAAGGCGGCAACGTCGATCTTTGCACCACGACCGGCATCGAGCTCTCCTTCGAGGATAGGCTTTGCCTGGGCAACGATTTCCTCAACGTCGGCATCCAAAATAACACCGGCACGGCGGTCAAAATCAACGGCGCCCGATATACGGTCTTCCGCAACTGCTTCTGGTTTGGCAACACGACATCGCTGGCGGTGCTCAACGACTCCGATACGGATAATATCGCGCTCAACACGATCATTGGCCTGACGATCGCCGGCGGAACCTTCGAGGACGGAGCGGTCACCTTCCAAGACACCTGCCAGGATGTCATTTTCGACAGCGTCGAGATCAAGGATGTGGATTTCACGCTCACCACCCCCGACAACAACATCATCTTCAAGAATTGCACCGAGGACACCGATGTCACGATCAGCGGCAACGGCGAGAAGTTTATCCGGATCCGCGACGTTCACGAGGGGATTTTCTCCGGTCAGACGACGGACGCCGTTGCCACAAAGGTTTGGGCCCTTGAACTCGCACCTGGCGCCGTCGTCATCGCGCAGGCGCGGGTCACCAGCACGCAAGTCAACGGCATAGGCAGGTCGGCCAGGCATATCCAATGCGGGGCCTACAGGCCGGGCTCCACGCTCGATTATGACAATCAGACGGCCAACTTCACGGTTGGCGATGTCATCACCGGCGGGACCTCCGGGGCGACGGCGCGGATTCAAGCGGATTCGGACAGCGGCGCGACCGGCACCCTCACGCTTCGGAGCGTCGACGGCACGTTCGAGAATAACGAGACGATCACGGATGTCGCCGGCGGATCGGCGCTCGTGAATGGCACCATCACCGACATCGATGTCGCCCTGGTGCCGGCGCCAAACGAGTCGCTCGGCACTGATTACGAGACGACGGCGGGCTTCGCCGCGGCTTGGGTCGCCAACGGCGGCGAGTTCGAGTTCCAAGTCACCGGCGCCGCGAGCGAGACGCATGACTTCCTGGGCGAAGTCGAGATCCTGGTAAACGACTAAATGCCCGCGCAATGGCACGATGTCCCGATCGGGGAAAAGCTCTTCCTCAATATCAAGGAAGACGCGCTCACAGTTGCCAATGCGGCCATCGAAAACGCTTTCGTGAACGAAGCCGATGGTCAAACCCGATTCCCCGGGCTGACCGAGTTCTCGGTGTTTGGCGAAGGCCGCGTATATCTCTGGGATTGGAAGGGCGACATGATCGCCGCCACCGATCACGGGCGGATCTACAAGATCGACAAGTCAGGCAACTCGACGGATGTCACCGGCGTGCCGCTTTCGGGCGGCCAACGGGTTGTTTTCGATAAGACGGATGATGAACTGCTGCTCGCCGCCGGCGGCCCTATCTTGCGCCTGGCCAATGATTCCACCGAGGTACTCAGCGAAGACGCCCCGAACAGCACCCACGTTGGATATATCGACGGATATGTCCTGGCGATCGAGCCGCGTTCTGGCCGGTTTTTCCATGCCTCGCCCGGGCTATTCAGATCCTGGGCGCCCCTCGATCTCTTCACCGCCGAGGGCAAGCCGGATCACCTGAATGCGATGATGATTACGCCATTCCGGGAGGTCCTTCTCTGCGGCATCGACAGCGTGGAGCAGTTCGAGACGCTTGCAAGCGGCACCACCCCGTTTTTCCGGCGCTGGGCCACCGGCGAAGGGGTCCTCGCACCCTACACGCTCGTGAATGCCGATAACGGCGCCTGGACGATCAACGGCGATCGGGAGTGGGTTAGGTTCTCGGGACAAACGTCGCACCCCGCCAGCGACGACGTATCGATGAATTTTGAGCAAATCACGGACTGGCAGGACGCCTGGGCGGTAAAACTTCACGCCGAAGGTCAGAAATTCATTCTGCTGCAGATTCCTTACGCGGCGACACCCTACGGCGGCAAGGGGCTGACCTTCCTGTTTGATTATCGTTCCGGCCGGTGGAGCTCGCTTTATGGCTGGGACAACGATCTCAAGATCCCCGGGCGCTGGCCTGGCTGGTCGGCGCACAATATGCGGGAATGGGGCGGCGAAAACTTTGTCGGCGGCGAGGGCCGCATTTACAAGCTCGATCGCACGAACAACACCAACGACGGCGTGGTGCAGCGCATGATGGGCCGCACGGCACACCTGGATATGTGGGGCGAGAGCTCAATCGACAACGTGCAGATGCGGCTCTTGCGCGGCGCGGTTGCTCAGGGCGTCACGGCTCCCAAGATCCAGCTGCGCTGCAACCACGATAATCGCGGCTTCGGCAATTGGATCACTAAGAGCCTGGGCACCGCCGGCGAGCGCGACATGACGATCCGTTTCGGCGCTTTCGCTTCGGGCCACACGCACCAGTTTGAATATCGAGTTACCGATGACTGTCCCGTTGAGCTCGCCTCTATGTCGGCCCAGGTTTCGCCGATGGAGAATTAGATGGCAATTCGCCTCACCGAGCCGCCCCGGATGATCCCCGACCTCTCGGCCGCGGTGAATTACCTGTGGGAGATCTTCAACGCTCTCAAAACTCAGTTCATTGAACCGTTCAACACCATCGCCGCCGCTGGGCAGATCAGCACGACATATGGCGAGGATTTGTCGGGCGTGACGGCGCTCTCGCAATCGATCACCAATCCGCCGACGCAAGCCGAGGTTCAAAATATCCAGGCGAAGGTGAATGAGGTCATTGCGGCTCTGGATGGCCGATGTGTCCAGGTTGTCGATGTGACGGAGCTGAAAGACAAAATAAACGAAGTCGTCGCCGCTTTTGAAGAGGATTCCTAATTATGCCTGAGAATGCCTTCGCTGGAACCAGGTTCCGAGGCGGCAATACTTTTCGCGCCGCCGCCTTCCAATCGACCGGAGCTGACACCGGAATAGGCTCAACGCCGCCGTCCGAGTCGAATGACAACGCTCCCATTACCTCGCCGCCGCCGGCAAATCTCCGTGGAGTGCCAGTGTTCCGCGCATCAAGCACACCAAGCGTAAGTAACCCGCCGGGTGGTGGCGGCAATGCGGCTTCTGGTCAAGCAGCTGCAGCTGG
>NZER01000107.1 GCA_002690445.1 Candidatus Pacearchaeota archaeon | reverse complement strand
TGGGAATACTTCTTTGAAATTGAGCCTGAGCCTGAGCCTGAGCCGGAGCCAGAGCCGATTGTGTTAGAGCCTGTCGTAGTAGCAGACCCGTGGCAAACTGAAGAAAGTGACTATGTAGAGCCGGAGTTCACCTGGGACCCCTGGTTGGAAGAGGGTTAGAGAATGACGTTCCTATTATTAGCTAGTGTTGCGGCCGTTGCGGTTATGGCTTTAGCTCAGGGTAAAAACCGCACATTATCTGAATGGTATGAAATAGACCAAGCTAACATTGCAAGTTTGGAAGCTGGAACAGGCAGATGGTATGCGTACGAAGCCGCCACCCAAGACATACTAATTACCCATCGATGGATGGTTGGTAACCGTACACTGGCGTTAATGTCAGTGACCGAGCTAACGCCTGGGCAGATTTTTGACGCTTCCTATGCTGTCACCTACCGCGCATTATCTCTTGAAGGGCTAACGCCGCAGAATTTACTGACTACACCCGTGAAAGAAGTAGGCAATATAGTCGTTTCGGTGCTTCAAGCTGGGTACGGCTACGAGGTAGAAGCTATAGCCTGGCCTCCAGGCATGGTCACGGCGGATTTCTAATTATGGCAAGACTATACGCAGAAACACATGACCCGCTGTACAACATCGTTCCTGACTGGATTCTGGAGGGCACGGAAACCCAAATTCGTGTTCCGGAACGAGTGCTGTGCGTGACCTGCACTGACATTCACCCAAGCGCCAACAGATTGGTAAAGATAGGGAGTAACCCTGAGCCTGGACTTATCATCCTTCATCCTGATTACTACGAACCAAGGACGGCTACAGGGGAAGCTCTCCGGGCGCACGAACTCTACCATGTTTGGCAGAGAGAGGTTTATCCAAACTTTGAACAGCGTTTCCTTCAAGCAGCAAAAGAAACAGAAGAGGCCGGCCTGGAACCGTGGGAGAACCCCTTTGAGAGGCCAGCATACGAGTTTGAAGTAGAAGTTAAGGAACACCTTTTAGCTAAAGGATACCCAGCGGCATGGTCGAGTTAAAAGAAGCACCACCAGGCATTAACGGCACTCGCGGTGGCCTTCTACAGCGGGTGAACCCTGCCGTCATTCTGTTGGGCATGGGATTCACTACGTTCTTTTCGTGGTGGATAAGTGGCGGTGCAAAGAAGGGCGGCAGGAGGGCTACAAGCCAGCCCACATACGAACTGGGTGATCGGGTTGGTACAACGACTGTTACGGGTCTAAGGTCTAACTGGGAGTATCAGTTTGACAACGGAGACACTTGGTGGCCGGAGGATAACGTCTAATGGCTGAACTGGTAAGAGAATTTTACCCAAGCGACGACATAACCGATGACCTCCAGAAAATAGACAGGGACTTTGCGCCTGGAGAACACGGAGAAGTGGTCCTTCGACTAGACCCCGATATGGCTAATGAATTTGAGAAAGACAACATCTTTGAGTCGGCAGAGTCTATGTCCCAGTTCTTGGTAGAAGACGGATTGATGCCTTGGCCAGGGAAGAAACCTGTTGAAGTCGATTGGCCGAACCGCACTATACACATCTACTTTATTGCCCATGACGACCCGGGTCGCTATACCCCGTCTTACTTTATGGCGGCTGGGCCTATCGCAATGGCATTGGCGAGAGCGGCCCCCATGGCGGCCAGGGGAAGCGCTCTTTTTTCTTTAGCCTTTTTACGCCCTGGTGCCATCCTGGGCGGGATAAGGACGGCCATCACAGCCCTTGGCAAAACACGGTTTGGGCGGTTCTTCTTCAGCACATCTACGTTGGTTATTGGCGGTACGTTGATTTGGGCTATGGTTGATCCCGACTCCTTGATTAAAGTCTTTAAGTATGTTGCCGGAGCAGTAGCTACTGTGGTCAAACCATTTATGACTCCGATACTTATTGGTGCTGGCGTGATGCTCGTCGGGGTTGTTCTGCTAACAAGGAGTAGATGACGGTGAAAAACTTTGGACTAGTGCTTTTAGCAGGCGGCGCCGCCATTGCTGGCCTTGGCTTCTTCATGAGGAGTGATGAGGATGAGCCTGACACTGAGGCCAACGTGACCCAGATTGACCAGGGGAAGGCCAGGATCGCTGGCGAAAGTAGAGAGCGTCCCGGTAATCTGAATGTTATTGACCCGGTACGAATCCGTGCGGTAACGGCAATCTATGAGTAGAGGGCTGATATGTCAGAAACACAATTAGGGAAAATAAGCATCTACCAGGCCAAAACCATTTTAATAGTTTGGTCTTGGAATATGGTGAACGACAGTTCAGCCGCGCTCTGGGCTGGCCAGTATGTTGAGCTTAAACACGATATCGGTTTTGTGCCATTGTCAGGGAGTTGGGTCCCTAATCCATTCGCCGTTCCTAGTTTCGCTGGTGCCGATCAGACCTGGGTAGAATGGAAGCCGGGCGAAAACAACGGACGACCGACTACCGACATAATGACAAAGTACGGCGCTAGATCAATGGTTGCTCCTGACCGAAGTGCCTCCATCAAGGGTAACTTTGCTGCCGGGTTTACCGGGAGCTTGCAGTTGCCTGGGCCTGCCTGGAACATGCAACTAAGAGAGTTCTGGGACGAGATGAGTGACCGGGGTGCCCAGTTTCATTTGAAGCTCGCTCTCTATCAGCAGGAACAAGAAAACGCCAAAATGTCACACTCGGAAAGGCTGGATGAACATGAGTTTAAGTGGCTTTTCGGAGTTACCACTGACACTCCGCCCCTGCGCGTTCTTCCGCAGGATAACGGCTCCGAGCAACCTTTCGTTGGGGTATACGCACAGTAATGTCAACCATTGTTTGCTTACATCCCGAAGTTAAAGAGGCCTTGATTGAAGTGCTAAAAGAGCTAGAAGTCTCTAAAGCCATCATCAGCAAAGTTAAGAAGTTAACCGACTGCGACGAGAAGATGGTCGAGTTTGGCCGAGGCGGAAGCAAAGGGAAGCGTGCGCCCAGTGCCTATCAACAGCACACCTCCGAGTGCATGAAGGCGGGCCATACCATGGCTGACTGTGCGGCCCAATGGAAGAAGAAGAAGGGAAGCTAACTCCGATGCCGATTGTCTTAATAGCACTACTGGCAGTTCCCCTACTATTTGGCCAGGCCGAAGAAGAAGAATCATATTATGATGCGCTGTACCGGCTTGGGCTGAGGAGGGGGCGGAGGCGGTGATGATGATAAAGAGAATCGGAGGAGGAGATACTACTAATGCCTGAAAGGAGCTTCAGGATTATCTTTCCACGCTACGACAACTCCGACCAACCTATCAAGAAAAAATATCTTGAGGACTTGGCAGGGGAGTTGGTCGATAGGTTCGGCGGGGTCACTATGTGGGAGTCTGTTGGTTGTTTTCGTCCGCCAAAGAAACCGCTTATGTGCGACGAGAACTACGTCATGGAAAGCGTGATGCACGTAGGGACAGAGGTAGAGGCCACCGCTTGGGAACAAGTTGATAATGCGGTCCAGTGGATGCGGGAGTTGGCTGACCGTGTAGCGAAAGAGCTTGGCCAGGACTCAATCTTCTCATCTTTTGAGTCCGATTCACGCACTGAGTTTCGCGGGGATAACTTACGCCCGACCGCAGACCCTGAGTTTGTGGCGAAGGCAAAGAAGAGAGCAGAACGAATCTTTACCAAGATGACGAGGAAGTAATGCCTACTGAAGAAGAACATGTCAAAAAGGTCATGGACGAATCCAAAGTTGACACCGTTATCCTGGGCGCTACAGACGGCTCCGTCAAAGTCTACAAAGACGGTGAGCTGGTAAGGCAAGGCGGCATTGAAGTAGGAGCCGCGTACTCCGGAGGAGAACATGTCTTCTGCATGTTGGATGAAGAAGACGAGTGGGAGTGCGACAAATTTGAAGACGGAATCGCAGGTGAGGCAGAACCGGTAGATGGCTAAGCCTGAATTTATAACGATGGCGCGGGCCGCGCTGAACCACACGAAGAAGAAATCGACGTGGGAAGTCTTCCTGCGTGGTTATGCGTCTACTAATCAGCGTGGATCAGCAACGGAGAGGGACATACTGGAAGGGCTTTGGAAGAACTTTCCGACGGTGGACGCTCTTAGGAACGCTTGCCCCATGGACGAATTGCCGGCGAAAGACCGGGACAACCCGAAGTTAGGTTCCGGGTTGCAGAATCTCCGTGACCGCAGAAAGAAGGCGAAGTCATTGTGTAAAGTTCCGCAAGTCTGGGACGAACTTTCATACTTGCTACGATGTCCCGATGAGGACTCGCAAGCGCGGGTAAGGAACTTCAGCTTGGACGCTAGAGGAGGGAATCCCAACAAGCGCATTGCAAACATGGAAATTGGTCTGGCAACGAAAGGCGCTGACATGACCTTGTTATGGGGCGGATGCGAAGTGCCGGTGATTGACCTTTGGATGTTGAGATACTTAACCCCCCAGGTGCCGCAATTAGGAGGGCAATCCTGGCGCCAGCTTATTCAAGGCACGCTGAAGGTGATGCGGGAAAGAGGCGAGAAGTTAAACCTTAAAACACCCGGCCAGCCAGCGGAGGCAGACAACTTTGTCCAACCTGAAGATATCGATGAGAACAACGAGTTACATATCGTAGGTGGAAGCGGATACGTTCAAGGGTGGATTCAAAGCAAACCTCAGTATTACCAAATGTATCGGGACGCCGCTTACCGGCAAGCCGAGAAGGAAGGGTTGCCGGCTAACGTATGGCACGTTGCGACGTGGATAGAGCTGATCCAATCTCAGAAGTACGATAAAGACGGCAACAAGCTAAGATTTACCAGGGATGACTACGATACCTGGCTGAACAATCCAGGGGACACAGACACGAAAGCCGACAAGCAGGCCGTGCGGAAGAGCCGGAACTTCCTGAACACGCTTAGACTGCCGTTGCCGGAACCTTACGGCCCTTCAGCCTACCGGGGCGAGGAACCTGGCACTCCGGAGTGGCTCAAAGAACAGATATCCCTCGTTATGAGAGGGCAGACCAGCCAAACGCTAAGCACTGAAGCGGCGTTAGACATGCTCCGCCAGATACGGAGTAAGGCGGGTGCGTATTCCGATGTCGTGGAGCTGATAGACCAGCACATCGAAAGCCTGGAGAGGTTCGGCGCCCGGTACATCCCTTACATCCAAGAAGAAGAGGTAAGACGAGACCCTGACCTTTGCAGACCTGGCCAGTGCTACTCCAACGCATACCAGTCTGCGATGGAAAACTGGGACTTTGGCGGTGACGCAGTTAGCGAAGACATTAGGATTGTTCATGGCCGAGTTCGGATGTTGACACAAGGCGAAACTACGGACACCAAGCACCCTGGTTACGGAGGGCATGCGTGGGTAGAGATAGAAGATAAAGTTTTCGACCCAACAACCGGCTCCGTAATAGACAAGGAAAGATACTACGAACTTCTTGACCCAATCGTTGATTACAAGCTAAGTCCACTTGCGGCAAACTTCTTGGAGATTAAGCACGAGGGGAAGCACGGGCCGTACCATCCGATGAATCTTGTTATGGCCAACTTTGAGAATATCGATGATTATGACTGGGACCCAAAGAACGAGATACTCATTGAACGGCCTCACAACCTAGACGAGGACGACAATTTTGACTGGGTTGACTCACGGGTTGATTTACCGAGGATGCCGGACTGGATGCTAAACCCCGGTGATGTTCCCTTTGATGATGAACCCAGCCATAAGTTTGACCCTGACTGGGAACCAACAGAAGCCCAGAAGCGATACTACCAGCGTGGCAAATACCCGCACGAAGGTTGGCCCCTACGCCCAGAAGATGTGGTCTTTCAGAACTGGCTCCAAAACTTGCAAGAAGACCTCATCGAATTTGGCATTTCCAGCACTTACAAACGTAGAGAAGGCAAACTATTTGAGGCAGACCCTATTGTGACTGCCCAAGAGGCTTTAGGACTCCCTCAAGAGACTTTCAACGAAGAAGTTTTGGAAATGTATCTGGATGGATACACTACATGGAAGGCGGCCGAGTTAATAGAAGCCAGAATCTCGCATCAGCCCAGCAGAAGTTCATTTACGGACCTATCAGGTCTTTCCCGGTACGCCGCCGACATAGAGGCGTTGGTTAGTTAGGAGGAAACATGGGATCAGCGATAAAAGTACAGGTTTCAATCGGTGAAAAGTTCGGTGCTATCTTCCGGGCAGGCGTAAAGCTAGGCAAACCCGTAATGATAGGCGATGGAGCCGTAACTATCGGACTGCCACCTCTGGGCGCAATCACGATATACTTTACCCAGAAAGAAAAAGTTACGTCACCAATTTAGGACGATAACATGATGGCAAAGATAAGACCGCAGATTCTAGCCGCCATCATCTGCGCTACCACCTTTTCAATGTTCGCATCGTATTTGGGATACAAGATGGGAGCCACTGAGATTCTGACAGCCATCGTTGGCGGAGTTTTTGGTTTCTTGGGTGGCGTCAGCCTGCGTATCATCGAGAATGAGGGGCCGGAAGATGGTTAAACTATGTAAGTTCATAGGCCACCGGTGGGAACCCGAAGATGCTTGGGGTTCACGTTCCTGTAAGTTCTGCCACAATGTAGAGCTAAGGTTTTATACCAAAGAAAGGGGCACCTACTGGGAGAAGATAAGCTAATGGCCAGCGTTGAATATCGGCCTTACGCTGAAAAAGAAGCCGCTGCGGGCGGCTGGGTAGGCATACTCCTGTTAAGTGCCTTTGCCTTGGGATTCTTGTTTGCAAGGAAACCCATCTGATGGAAGAGCGCCACGTTGACCGAATGGATCGCTTTTTGGACAACCATTGGCCTCACATGGTTTCTCGAGTTGGAAACCTTGAAGGCCAGGTCAAGATATTGCTGGGCATAACCACGCTCACTCTGGCCGGAATCATCACTATGCTTGTTCAGAGTTGGTGAGATGTTCATACCGATAGCATTAGGGGCGGTTGCGCTATTTGTTCTTACCCAGGTGGGAAAGCAGGCTTACGCGGACGTTCACGTTGAATCCGATTTCGAAGTTTTGCCGGATGAGACAGAGGAAGAGGAAGAAGAAGAATCCTTCATCCCAGTTCCCGACCTTCCTGCAATGCCCAACCCTAACCGCGAATTTGGCATCTGTAAGGTTTTCGTACTTGATACCGATGACGCCCCTGTAACATCAGAAGGGCTTAGGCACATCGAACGCAGGTACAAGATGGCCGGTGAATGGGCAAGGGAGCATGTAACGCCTCTCACAGATGGAAGACGGATTGCCTACGACCCCAACATCGTTCATCTGCGGATGCCTTTTAGTTCCGAAGAGGTATTGGACGAGGTTCTCAACGGCAATCTACCCAAAATGCTCTTTGAATGGATGAGCTGGCGACGTGGACCGGAGAGCATGTTTAACCCGTATCACGAAAGGTTACAGTGGGCCAACCAGACGTGGCAGTTATTAGTTAGAGGAGCTGGTGGCTATGCCGGCGCCTTGAATGTTGACCAAAACCTTGAGAATGTTAGCTGGGGTATCGTCGGTGACGCTGTACTCTCATCCTGGCTTTCTGAGATAGGACTAGAGGAGAACATTTGCCCCGATCTGGTCTTCACTTATCTGCCCAGAAACGAGAGGCTCAGTTTTTGCACTCCCGATGCCCAGACAGGCGCTTTTATCCACGAAACCTTCCATTCGATGTTCCGCGCAGACCATACAGGCATCAACAGCATAATGACTGAATGGTGGAATTGGCCGAAATGCGATATTGATAACGAAACAGCGAGTTTAATTCCGCGTTCACCCTATCTCCTGCTATAATCGAGACCGAGGTGCCTTATGCCAGATAAAGAATGTACGATCAGTCTTTTAGAACTAGCTTTCGCCGTTGGTCAGTTGCGGGCCAACCCGACCAAGAACAAAGAGCATGTCGGTGCGATGAGTGAGATACTTTCTGGCTGGGAGTGCCGGAAGAGCGGCGATGACGGCAGAGCCTTTGATGGCTTGACGGGCGCTGTCGATACTGCCTACAAAGCGAAAGCCGAATTTGCAACCCCAAAGCAGGTAGACAAAATATTTAGTGAATACCACAGTCTACTGTTTGCGATGGGCTACTTAGACCTTGAGCAGATGGGCCAACCTAAAAGAAGCCCTGTCCCTAGCGTTGGTTTCAAAGATGGAGAGTTGTTTTTAGAAGACTTCCGCCTGGAGACAACAGGCACTGGCGCGAAGGCATTTACCGACTACCGACAAGTGAAGACTGCTAAGCCTACGACAGCAGAGACACCAGAGACACCAGAGCCAGCGGCACCAAGGGCACCACAGCCCAGGACTGGACGAAATATGTTTATGAGTGAGTGCTTGG
>NZER01000106.1 GCA_002690445.1 Candidatus Pacearchaeota archaeon | reverse complement strand
GTCCTTTTAAAAAAATCGTTGGTGCATATTAATTGTAATATTTATTAACAATCCGCAAATCATAGACGCTATCACAGCAACTATTGATTTGGAAATGTTCGTCAACAAAACAAAAGATATGCTTACTGAAAGCACATCACTTAATAATGGGTGTTGCAACAAGAACCTTTTTACTTTGTCAGGACAATTCAAGAAAGAGAATACAAAAGAGATATAGGTGATTAATCCTAGTACTACACCGTCTATCATTTGTCACCACTCTTTCAGCTTGATGTAAATTTCATCTCCACAGAGAGACTTAAGCCTATTTGTTCAAATACTTTTCTTAAGTCCAATAATGTATCTAATCTTTGCCTCCAAAAGATCTTCACTATTTTGGCGGCTCGTTCTGCAGAAACTGTATTTATTAAATAAGAGTCAGCCATCTTTTCTATAACAGATGCGGCAGGTCTTTTTGCCCCCTTCTCTGCATAGTTTGAAACTATTAGACGCACGATGTCATTCTTTTTTATACTGTTGCCTCCCCCAATAGTTTCAGCCATGGAGCAAGCAACTGAATGATAGTTAGAGGCTACCTGTAAGTTGGCTGATAGTTCCAACAGTAGCACCCTAAAGTCTCTTATTGTTAAGTCGTTGTTGTTTGGTAATTCAATCATTAGGTCAGTAGCCCACTCATAAAGTGTCTTCTCATAAAAGACAAACTCTTTAACAAAAGCTTCTGTTATTTGAGTATAAAGCTCAGCACCTTCTTTTAATGAATCAATTATGTCTTCTGCACTTGTTTTTGGTATATTAAGTGTAGCAGCGCTCACCTCAATATCCCCAGAGAGGCTTTCTGCTTCTTGGTGGCTTTGAGTCTGAGTTCTCTTCGCTTGTTGTATTGGCGTTAGAATTGGCCGCAGCAGAAGCTGCTCTAGAAGTGTTGCTTGGCCCACTGCCACTTGAAGCAGACTTCTTATATGCCTCAATGATTGATTGTTTCAATTCTTCTCCGAATGCAACACCATCCTCACCTTTGAATCTTACGTCATCAAAATACTTGTCAACTCTAACGCCCTCTTCTTCTACTGTTCCTTTGTGAGAAGGAACAGATACAAAAAGACCTTTAGAGCCTTCAATCACTTTAAAGCCTTCGAGATCCATGACGTCATCTATTGTTACTGTTACGAAAGCCTTTAGCTTACTGTTTCTATTCTTAAAATTTCTTACTGATATGGAATATGAAAACATTATTTTTCTTCCTTTGTGTCTTCCATGATTGCATTGTTGTTATTTAGAAAAACCTTATAATAATATCCTGCCATAAAGAAGACAGAGAACATTTGATTAAGATTAGCTTTGAGAAGGTCTTTCTTAAGGGTTTCAGTTATGATCTCTACATAATTGTCAATATTATGTAGATGTGGGTTGTCTTCATTCAAGAAGCATTGTTTTAGAATTAAATGAAAAAGCTCTGTATTGGAAATATTTACTTCTTCACCTTTTGTATCGATCTTAAACATTATTCCAGCCAAGTAAGTGAGGCAGAGCTGAAGAGAATAACCGACCAAGAACATTAAATTCTCCGCCTGTTAGACTAATACTTACTCTGTCGTCACCCATAGCTAGCGACAACATAAATGTGCCTGCGTACTTACCTTCTCCTGGAGAGAAGGTAAGTCTTTTGTTTGTTTGATCGTTTACATGAAAAAATGAACCCCATTTATCTGAGTTCGGGTCATCGAAGAAAGAGGTAAGATCATTGATGCCAAAAGCAAATGTTACTTTCTTGTTCTTCCAGTCATATGATTTCTCTCCAACAGAAGGAGCCATCTCTAGCAATATTGCACCATTCTTAGATATACGACCATTGTCGTCTCGTCGAGGAGGGAGCAAAGTGAATTGTGCTGCAGCACTTTTTTTATATATATTAAAACTCGATGGATACATTCTTTTCCTTGAAATGTCTTTTCGACTTTATTTTGTAGTAAAACTTATAGTTGTGATATCACTCTTCATGATATCTGCCAAGTGTAATTCGTAAAGGAAATAGTTGGTCAATTACTTCCCCTTTGTATTGCCTTTGACACTACCTGTTGCAAAGACTTCTGCGTTGTGAGTAATAAGCATAATGTCGTATTGAGAACTTGCAATGCCAACACCATCAATAATGATATCTCGACCATGCAGATTTTCTTGGCATACAAGCTGTGCAACAGTTGTATTGGGTTGTAAGGATACAGAGCGGGCACCCGCTCCAGGAATTATAATGAGTGTGATTGTGTTCATAATGAACCTTTCGGTACGAAAAATAAGTACTTTGTTTGTTTCTCTTCTGTGTTGATAAAAACACAACCTGCAGTCTTCGGACGAAGTCTGAATGGTTGGTTAAGCTCTATATATTTCAGAGCATCTTCTTCTGTATTAAAAGTGTCGGTATTTACTATTTGATATCTTTTTGTAGTTGATAGTGTTGGTTTGAAATCTGAATATTCTTCCCAACTTTGTTCTATTTCTAATAAATTCAAATATGCGCTTTTAGCACCAGAGCCTAAAGAAGATGCGTAGTAAAATTTACATTACCTTTAACGCTACCCGTTGCAAAAACCTCTGCATCTGCAGGAATCATTTTAGTCTCATACGTATTGGTTGCAATACCAACACCATTAATAATAATATCTCTGCCATGCAGATTGTTGGCACAAATGAGCTGAGCTACAGTTGTGTTGTTGTCGACGCTAAGAGTGCGTGCTCCTGAGCCGGGGATTATTACAAGTGTAATATTAATCATTGTTTTTCCTTAAAGTGGGAATGCCCCACATTGTTATTGTCGTTTTTCTTAGCAAGATGATCGACCAAAAAATAAGTATTCATTTTCGGTTGATGAAGTTGTAGATAGATATAGGCATCCTGCAAGCCTAGGTCTATTATTCTCTGTGTTTAAAAGTAAGTCTTTGCTTAAGCTTATTGCTTCTGTGAAAGAACTTTTTGCATGATGGTGCAATACGAAATCATTCTTCTTGAGAATTGCATTTGAATAGCCAGCATATCCATATAAAAGTTGGGCTTTCTTTTTTGCATTTTCAAAAGCTATTTGAGACGTTTGTCCACTACTACGTATAAAAAATGTTTCCACGTTTATAAACCTACGCAAAGGGGAGTAACAAACTCCCCCAAAAGCTTTAATTACCTTTAACGCTGCCTGTTGCAAAGACTTCTGCGTTCTCAGGAATGAGAGTTTCTGAGTAATTCGCTGGTTGAACACCGACACCATTAATAATGATGTCACGTCCATGTAGATTGTTGTCAGTGATTAAGCTTTGCACTGTATATCCAGCAGCAACATTAAGGTTGCGTGCTCCTGAACCGGGAATTATTACTAAAGTAATACTATTCATTACTTTTCTCCTTTACGAGAGTTTTTATCTCTTTGTACCATTGTTCGAAGATTAAATAGCTCGTTTCTAGCTTGTTGTGCAGCAACACGTAATCGTGTGCCTGCAGAATTGTTTCCATTGTCAAATTTCTCAGCATCTTCTAGTGCTAAGGTTAAAAGAGTTATAATACTCTCTAGTTTTTGCTTTTTATTCATTAATGTTTCCATATTTTGTTTATGTTTTAAAAGTTGATAAAGTTACAGGCATTGAAAAGATTTGTTTTTTAGGTATTTCTGATACAAAAGATTCGAATGCCGAGTCTCCTTGATGCCTTTCTTCAGAAGCTAATGCACATATATTTTGTACTACACTTGAGGCAACAATACAAGACAAAGTGGTCATAATACGAGCATTACACGCACTTTCTTCGACTTCCTCATCTGTTTTTAATAGTGTTACATATTCTTCGATCCTTCGTCTTTCTGTGGGTTTAAAATAGTTTAATGTTGCATGTTGAAACCCCATCTGGGTTTCAAAAATTGCATCAACGAGAAGATGTGATTGCAGTCCAGATATAATATCTTTTCTTGCAGAGAGTGTATCTACACCAACAAAAACAAAGTCTTCTATTAAGTCTCGATCTTTTTCATTAGTATAGAATTCGTTATGAGTCATGACTTCTACATTTGGATTGAATTGAAGCAATTGGTCTTTAAAAGCCTCTACTTTGGGCTTGCCTATATCTTTGAAGTCATAAATTTGATTAGGTAAATTATGCGACTCAACGATGTCTGCATCCCAAACTCGAAATTTTTGCCAACCCATTTTTGCTGCTACAAGTCCCACCCAGCTTCCTGTTGCACCAACTCCAATTATATTCAATGTTTTGTCGATTGAATCTTCTGGTCCAAAGAAAGCACTGTGACGCAGAAAGTTAACGTTAGAATCCACAATAGGATTTTCCATGTTTTTATGGCTTTCTTGAAGTAGTTAGAGATTGATAGCTTGTTTCGGCTGACAAAGACTTTAGATATTGCTTGTATTCCTTTTTCGTAGTTATGTCAGATATGTCTAAAGTTGTTTTAAGAGAATTATATAACTCCAAATTGTTTACTTTTGTTTTGAATATTGCTTGAATAAGTTCACTTTCAATTTCTTCACCACTGATTTCCAACTTGTTGAATGCACGAACGGAAAAGATATCTAGGATTTCATGCATTCTGTTTGTATAGATCTTTGTAAAGAACATCATGTCTCGTTCATCAAAGATGACTTTGACTGTTTCAAAGAAAGAATTTAGTGTTTCAGTATTTGAAAAATCAATCTCTTCGACCTCTTGAGTAGAACTTGAAGGGTTGAATTCGAAGTCACAAACTGAGCCCATGATGTCTTCCAGTAAGGTTTCATTAACTGTTCTTGCATCAAAAGTAGTTTCTCCTAGACTCTCCCATCCCAACTTGTCTTCTCCACGGCGCATTGATTGCTTAAAGTCTCTTTCTGTTTCCCAGAAATAATCTTTATTCCAGCTGTTCCATCCTTTGAAATTCTTGGGCGACTTGTTTGATTTCTTTCCTTTGAAAGAAAAAGTCTTCTTCTTCAATTTGGTTTTAACAATGTCGTCGATATAAGAAAGATCATGGTCTTGCTCTTCTAGTTCAATCGGAACTCCTTCGTGAATATTTCCTGTATGAGGATTATAGACCTTACAATAAAACTGATTTTTCTTATTGAAGATTAACATTATTTGAAAAGTGTTCATGTTCTGTTCAATGGATTGCAATATCAGTGTTTCAAATTGAGCTTCATCTTGACCACTTGAGTTTGGTGACATGTTGTGATGACTATGACACCAACATGACATATGAGATAGGATTTGATTAACTTCTTCTTGTGAATGATCTTCCTTCAACTCATTGTAAAACTGAATCATCATCGTACTTGTAGTATTTACTTCAGTTGCTGATGTGTTTTGAGTTGGTACATAAAGCTTTTCTGAAAGAGTTAATGATATTCCATTAGAAGATGTTGAGTCTTGAGTTGCTGTAACAGTATGAAACCACTGCACCTCTTGGGGTGCAAGAGCAACAAGTCTTTGAATTGCAAGTAATCCTTTATGTGATATTTTGATTGTAGGTAAGTTGTTAATTATTGAGTGTGGAGTTATTGATTTCATATTTTTTCTTAATTTGTTCCTGTAAAACGTACATATTCTTGAGCGGGTGGAGCAAGAATTGCTCCGTCAAGTGGTTCTGCTTCTGCTGGCAAAGCTTCTGTAACTTGTTCAGCTCTTTCTATAAAGGTTGGAGGGGCTTCAGTTGGAGTTTCAACTAGCATTTCTTGGATGAAGTCTTCCACTTCATCTTCGGTTATATTTTGCTTCTTGCTGTCAATTGGATTGTTTTGAACAATGTACTTCTCATTCATATCTTTTTCTTGGGGAAAGAGTGTGTACTCTTTGCCCCAGGTGTCTGCGCTGTTAGCGTTTTTAACCCACAACAAAGCAGCCATAACAATAAGTTTTAGATCGTTCTTTTGGAATGCAGAATAAAGCAAAGGAGAAGCCTCTCCTAAACATGCGTTGGTAAACGGCAAGCTACTATCATGTCGCTGTTCACGGCTACTGCCTGATGTGTGCGGATGAACTTTTACTCTTCTTTCATTAAAACCATATGCAGAGTTTGGATAAGCCAAAGATATCTTTAGGGAGTTCGGTTCAACTTTGATGTTGTAAGGCCCACCATAAATGGTGGGTTTCTTTCCACTGTCTACTTTGATAGGAACAGGTTTGTTTATTATAAATTCAACCTTCTTTATTTTAAACTTTGTCTTGTTTTGGAAAATAAGTTTTCGGTGCTCTTTGGAAGACTCAGAGCACAAAATAATCTCTTTTGAAACTTTCTTTCCCTTATGCACGGTGTTTATCTCAAAGGTAGCCGAAATAATGATGATTCCTTCTTCAAATATATTTTTAAAGAATCCAGAACTAGTCACTGACAACTCTTCATTGGCAGTAGCAATAGCATCTGTATATCTTTTTGTTATATTCTCATAAAGCTTTCTATTCAAATTCAAAGTTTCTATTAATTCACCTTGTTCCTTGATCACTTCAAGTATTCTTGCTTGCTTTTGTTTGCTTGCTGCTTCATGTTGAGCTATGGCTGCTTTAGCTTTTTTAATAATTTTATATTCTGATTGAATATGGATACTGGTTTGAGCCAAACCTTGTGAATGCGAACGCCATTCAATGTCATGGGCTTCCTTCTTTTTTGTCAATGCATCATAGTGGTTTTTTACTTTGGTGTATCTTTTTTTTAAAGCAGCGTTTATTTTAGGCTCAACTGTTAAAGCATCAAAAACCCTGCTATCAGCAGAGTCTATTTTTTGTTGCACCTTTTCGTGTACCTCTTTATTCATTTCAGCAAGAGTACCCAGCTCTGTACTATCAAGACTTAGCCAATAGGTATTCGTTTTTGTATACTGAAGCAATTCTTTTAATTTCTCTTGAACTCTTCTGCTGTACTCTTCTTTGTTGAAAAAATACATTCCATCAATATCTTTGTAAGCGTTTCCGAACTTAACAATCTCATCTTGAGATCTTGTCTTTTTTTCAACCATTTCATTGTCAGAACTTAAGTTTAATAATGAGAAAGAATAGCCTTGAACAATATTAAAATTCTCATCTCTATACTCAATAGGAAACAAAGTGGGAATAAAAAATCCTTTTCTCGTTCTTGCTTGTCTTTTTGTAAATGAAACAATTTCAAAATTATCTTTTTCTGAATTCCTTGTAAAAGAATTCATTATTAACCCAACCATTCTTCTTTGATTCAAGTTTTCCACTTGCGTTTTAAATGACAGGAGTGTGGTGTCGTTTGTTAGAAATGTAAGCCCGCATCCAAGACCGAGGGGAATGTATGGAGTGTCTTCAGGTTTGAATGATGGATTAAAAATTGAGCGCTGTACTTTGGTAGCAAAGTTATGATGGTTAGTGTTGCGCAGCATTGAGACTTCTGGCCTCACAGGAGTGAAAGATATTGGATCCATTTCTGGTGCAAACAAATTTGTATCAGTTGAAACATCACCGTATTTTGAAAACAATTCATAAAAACCTTTAGAGAAGAAACTGTAAACATTCTTCCCATTATAAGTTCCCACTAGATTTTGTTTTGTGTAATTGTTTAATGTCAATTGACTCAACAAACTAAGGTATTCTTGTCTCTCTTCTGAGGTGAGAGCTAAGACTATCACTTTGTATGTTTCAGGCAAAGACTGTAGCATCTCTTCTTCACGCGGAAGAAGATCGACGTGTTCTCCTCGTGATCTTTTCTCTAAAACATGAATAGACCTTTCTAAAAAATTAAATAATGGTAATTCACCTGAGAATTCTTGAAAATCCTCTATCCAGTCGGTTGGCTTGGTTATCCAACATAAGAACCCCTCTTCTATCAATCCTTGATGTGAATCTAAGTTGATCGTTGTGGTTCTAAGTGTTTCTTTTATTGCTTTTAAGTTTATGAATGCATTTACTTTTGTTCTTGCAAAACTGTTGTATTGTCTAACTCGAGGCTCTTTAAATTGAGGAATTAAAGAGCCTTTTTGATAAAACACAGCTTTTGCATGAAGACTAGCAGTCGCTTCATTGTCGTTATTTCTTCTTCTCCAGAGGTTTGCCTCGGATATGCTTGTTTCTCTCTGGTTGGCAATTTTTCTATTTGTAAAATAACTGTGTCTTTCAATAGGGGAATAATTCTCTCCATCTATAAGTAAGAAATCTTTTAGATTTTGTGGGTCTGTTTCTATTGATTGATTATTCCATGCTTTTACCATCTCTTTCATTAAAAATGGAAGACGACTAGTTAAGCAATCATCTTGGGCATCTTCTTTCCATCTCTTAAATAATTCTTCTAAGATTTCTTGATTTGAATAAAATGATTCAACATCAGAATCTTCTTCTTTTCGTTTAATTAGTGTTGAGATGTTATGCAACACATTTCGAGTGTTTTCAATACTGCCATTCTTGTCTGTAAAGTTAGCGAAGAAGTGAAAAAAGTTCATGTTATTTCCTTAATTGTTTATATATTTTTTTAAATATTTCTATGTTTAATTCACTGGTAGGGTCTAGTTGATGTCTTGTGGTTATTGTGTAATAACCACACAATGGGCAAGACCCAAAAGGATGATCGAAATTGTATTCTGCAATTTCTTGTTTGGTCAACTCTTTTGAGTAGCCACAATCTTGAATATTAAGACATCTGGTTTTCATTCAGCAGTTCCTCTAGAAATAATTCTATCTCTAAAAATGATCTCAAATTTAATTGATTGGGATTATGTCTATTGTCGTAATAAATAGATGTTTTGATTAGTGTTTTTCTTTTTCTTTTTGTAGGTATTGTTTTTAAGAAAACACTTAGCTTTTTTAGAATAGAGACAGACTTCTTATCAAGTATTAACTCATATCTAGCCATATATTTTGCTACTCTATTCAATAGATTGCCAATCTTTGTTAGTTTTTGAGCTTCTGACATTCCATCTACAATTTGTGTCGATCTGATTGATAGAAAGCCTTCGTTGTAAAGCTCAAAGAGTTCGTCGTCGATAAAAATATTGCCATCTTGTATTGCAATAGATGCGTTTTTAAAGTCATGCTTATATATCAATTGTTTTGCAGGCAAAAACTCCTTCTTTATAAGCTGTATCTCTAGTTCTCTATCCTTAGTTTTGAAAACGACACAGTTCTTAGACTCTATTTTCTTCAATGACTTCTTTTCAAGAATCTTTTTAGCTCTTAAAAATTTATTTTGATTTTCAAAGTAGAAGTCTACATCATTATATTCTGCATTAGGCTTGAAGAGTAGGTTGATTGCATAACTTCCACTTATTATAGGGGATGTTTTCCAAAAGCTTTTAGGCAGAAATTTTAATTCTGTTTCGATTTTAGAAATGATTTTTTGATGGTATCTGACTGTATTGTCATCCAGTAGTATTGTTTTTAGCAAGGTGCAAATCCTTTTTGCAATTCTTCTCAATACATTTGAATATTTACTTTCAATACATTTGTTTTTCTACGAGAGGAAATTTTAAATTAAGCTGTTAAACGTGTATATCCTGTGGACGTACACTCTGGGGAAGTCATGTTGCGTGTATTAGCTTCAACTCCTGAAGTTGAAGCGTAAATCTCCTTCATAGAGATGTAGCCTCCAGATGATTGCTCTTCATTGGTTGTTCTTAATTCGTGCAATCGATTGTAAGAGGGTTGGACAGGCTCCTCTAGGGTTGCAATCCCTGGAGTGATTGTCGTGTGTTGAAGTGCAATTCCATCATCCAAGTAGATTTCTTGTGCCAATCTTACAGCTGTTTGTTTTGCAGAACGATAGTCAGTAGCTGCTACTGTGATTGAGGTGTCGAGATTCAGTGCAATATTTACGTTTACTTTATAAGTATTCATATTTTTACCTTTGTATATGTTTAATAAGGGAGTTGATAATTTTAGAATTTTCTTCTTCTAAAACTTTAATTTTATCATTCAGTTTTTTGTTTTCTTCAACCAAAAGAAAGATTTTGTATTCAGATGCTGATTCAGGTCTTTTTCCTGTTAACAGCCTGTAATTTAAGTATGTGAGTATTTTATACAAAAAAACACTCAGAAAGACGAAGCCTAGTGACGACAGAATCATTGTCACTAAGTTTGGAAAAGTTATCCAGATTATATCCATATGATTAATAATGTTGTTATTGCGTTAAAAACTATTTTAATGGTTTCGATTACTTTATTAATTGTTGTAAGCATTTTGTACTTTCTTTAGTATGATCAAAAGATCATAAAATTAAATTTGGAGTTTTTGTTTTGAATTATTCAAAAAAGATTGATCGAAATATTCTTTCTTCTAAAAAGAATGGATGGACGCCAGGTTGGTTTGATTGTGATAGGTTTGATAGTGAATTAATTGATTCTATCATGGCTTTTCAACGAGAGCACTCTTTATCTGATGATGGTATTGTAGGTCCAATAACATACAGAAGAGTTAAAACTCATCGTTTATTTGAAGAAGATTTTATACCTAAAAAAAGGAATAAACGTCGTGGTGAAAAGCATATCGTTTATGGTGGAAATAAGTTTCCCATTAAATGGGAGAAAGTAATTTTATGGGATGATCATGGTGGCCTTCCTGCAAAAGAGGGGTGTTATTACGATTGGTCTAAAAAGCCTTTGAGACAACCGATACAGTTTGTTAATCATTGGGATGCAACATTATCTAGTGAGGCATGTGCTCGAATTATTAATAAACGAAGACTATCCATGCATTTCTTAATAGATAATGATGGAACGATATATCAGATGTTAGACATCCAACATGTAGCCTGGCAAGCAGGTTCTAAGTTGTGGAACACTAACGGTATTGGTGTAGAGATATCTAATGCTTTTTATACTAGATATCAATCTTGGTATGAAAAGCGTGGGTTTGGTCCACGTCCAGTTATAACATCTGAGGTTAATGGTCGAAGCGTAGGTCCACATTTAGATTTTTATCCTGTTCAACTTGATGCATTAGCAGCCTTGTGGGCTGCTGTTGCTGATGCCATAGTGATTGATCTGGATGTTTGTACCACTAAAGGTGTTTGTGAGAAATGCACTTCGTTCACTTGTAAGCCATTTATAAATCACTACAATCTTACACGGAATAAGATTGATTGTTCTTCGTTGGACATGCAAGCAGTACTTAAGAAAGCATTGCCACTAACAGTTTAGTCGCTTCCAATCATAGAAATGTCTTCTAGAACTATTTCAAATTGATTTGGTTTATCTAGATTTTTTGTTGTCGGCTTGTTTAGTCTTCCAACGATTCGTACTGTATCATTCTTTTTATATTTTAATGCTGTGCTTGTTGCTTTTTCTTCCCAAGCTACAACAGGTATGTGAGTTGTTTTTTCTTGCCAGACTATACGACTGTTTTCTTCTTTGATTTTATATGAATCTGTTACTCTCAAAATAAAATTGATAACTTGATAGTTATTCTTTGTGTTGCGTAAGGTAAGTTCTGAAGCTATTTGACCTTCACCAACCCATTTATTTATATTGCTCTTCACTGTTTTTGTCTTTCTCTTAACTCACTGTAAGTTGTCATGGTGTCTGGCCAGATTTCCGTTGCTAATTGCTTGCAAGCAATAGCTACTTCCTGCATCTCCGCTTGAGACCCTGAATGTTCTCTCAACTCTAAAAATTTAATCAAATTGTTCAGATTCACTGTTCCCCAATACTTTGTATAAAGATTTTGTGGCAAGACCATCCTCGCTTGTTCCCTGCATATTCCTTTGTCAAGCATCTTATTGTAAAGCTGCATTGAATGTTTTATATGCTCATCCAAAAGGGTACTAGTTCTATAATCATATCGATGATAAGTTCCTTGAACCTTTTCAAGTATAGGGTCAAACAAGTCTTCTTTTACAGATCCCTGCCTATTGGTTTTTGATTGTTTTCGAAAAACAGTTGGACAGTAAAAGTCCATATCTATACTAGTATATCGTCTGGATATTTCATTGTAAGACCAAGTTCGATGTCTCATGTGTTGCCGTGCAACAAACAAAGGCACTTTAAATAAAAAAGTTACAACATTGTGTTCAAGTACTGATGTGTGTCGATTTTCGAGTAATGTATTTAGTAACTTCTTATCTTTAGCAGTAAAGGTTTCGCTACGTTTTCCAAAAGAAACTCTTGCAGCATTAACACAAGTTAATGCGTCATCACCTACATAATCCATGAGTTGTACATACCCAGGAGTTGTGCATGTTTCAGAGTAAAGTAGAATTTTTTTGGGGGGTAGCATCTTTTCCATTATAAAGAGCCTCTCTAATTTGAAACGGCCTGCTTGCAAGCAGTAGTTGCTATAAGTAGTGGGGGTAGTTTTTGAAAAATAACACCTCGACTTGCATGATTGTGCAATTCATCTACCAGTAATTCTTGTGGTGTCATATCTAGTTTTTTGGCTAGAATTAAAATTAAATACAAATTCTCACTTAAGTATTTCTTAAAATTTTTCAGTTCTTCTTTTATAGTTAGTTGATCAGTGCAAATGGCTTCGTCTTCTTCACTAGAGCAGAGCATGGAATCAAGATCTTTGAAGTTGTTTGTCTTCATGTTTAAGGTGGTCCATGCACTAAAAATCTCGGTTAGATTTCTTATGCACAAAAGGTTGTCGCCCTGGTAGAAATGATACTTACCAAGAGTTTCACTTATTATTTTTTCGTCTATGCTTTTTAAATCTATTGTTACTGTTAATTCATTCATAATCAATCCTCTTCATAGTCATCAAAATTGTTTGTTATTTGTTCGGGAATTGGTTGAGAAGTCTCACTAGAGACTTCTGTGTTTACATATCGTATAGATCTTATCATTTTGGATGCTAAGTGACTGGGTTCTGATAATGTAGTGTCTTCAATAGCACTCACGCCTCCAGTAGTATGAAAGAGAGAGGGCACGGGAGGTCTTGGTCCACTTTTGTAGAAGATTGTTGCTTTGTGATTTTTCAACGTAAGTAAGATGCAGCCTCTTGTTGCGACTGAGGGGCCCGTTCTTGTTGGCCAAGGAATCGTATTAACCATATTGATGAATTCAGAGATAAACGTATTACTTACTATATACTCATCAAGATTGCTAAAAAATTCAGTGCTTAAGTTTATGGTGCAGTCTTTCTTCTTTATTTCTAGCTGGACACTACCTATATCTATCAAACAAGTTCTATTGGTAAACTTTTTAAAGTTGTTCTTTTTTGGAGAATACAAGTAGTTGTTAGTTCCGCTAAGCAAAGAACTTCTAATCAATCTTTGTTGATAGTCTGAAGGTCTTTGCTTCTTGCAGATCTCCTCAAAAGAGGAGAGTATCTCTTCATATGAAGTGTCTGATTTTTTAAGCTCAGTATAGATCAACAATGCTTTCTCATAGGCAGCTTCTATTTCTTCATTTATGAAGTTTAAAACACTATTGTAAACATGTTTCCATTCTTTATTGGGAACGATTAAGGTTCCTTTGATCGAGAGCATTATTCATCTTCCTTTTTGTTAATAAATATATTTTCTTCAGTTTTTTGGAACGAGTTAAAACCTTCTTTGCATAAAGGGGGTGGTTGCATTTGTATCCCGTAGCATAGCATTGTAAACTTTTGTCATACGAATTGTCATTTCTTCTAAGCCAATCCTTAAGTAAAGTAGCACCTATTTCAATAGACAGTACGGGGTTGCTTGTGAGTTGCTTGCATGTTGCTGGAACATATTTCGCAACCACTTGAGTTAAGCCACAAGCCCCTTGAGGGGATTTGGCGTTTGTTTCAAATCTGCTTTCTTGAAAGATCAATGCAGAAAGCACAAATGGATCTAAATTCAATTCAAAGGAAGTCGTTGCAATTGATTCAGCATAACTACATGCAGCTATGCGAGCATCTTCACCTAGGTGAAAGTCTGATGTAGTTGATAGCATGGTAAAAGTCATGCATAAGTAAAAAGTATTTATCATTTAATTCTCTTCATTCTTTTTTGATGTGAGTAAGTCTTCTTCTCCATCATTTAAAGATATATAGTTTTTGTTGTCTTCTAAGTGTCCTACGAAGCCTGATGTGTCTGAATACAATGCTCCGTCAGTAAAATCGATAGTTAATTCATGCTCTCTTAATAAGAGATTTAATGAATCTAAAAAATTCATTATATTTTTCTTTGTAGCATCGCTTAAATGATACATTTACTTTCCTTTATTTTGTATTTCTTAATAAGTTTTTGTGTTTCTTTGAGGCTTGTTGTTAGTTCAAATATTAAGTTTATTGTTTCAGATTGATGAGTTGAGTTTATCTTTATTTTTGGAATACAATTTAGAAAGAGTAATGCCCCTCTAGGGTTTGTAATGTTGTTTTCATTGCAAGATAAATGCAATTCTTGTGCATTTCTTAAGGTAAGCAAAGAGAAGCTATTCGTTGAATGTTCTATTGGAAGAGTGTTTGTAATCAAAACAGCATTGTAATCAATGTCTGTGATCTTGTTGACTAATTCCAGTAGAGGGCTAAACCATTCCGGTAAAACACTGATATCTAATGATGCTAGTGTTTTTTGATTGTGCGGCAATAACAAATGGTGGATGTGATTACCTTTTATATAACCATCTAAAGGATGGTATGTTGCTCCAAGCAGAGAAGTGTAGTCTGAACATATCCTCTTAACAAGATACTCTTCTTCTCTCTGTGAGAGGAATTCATGTTCTATTTTATGACTTGGGGACACTGCTAGAGTCTTTTTCTTTAGCTTGAGTTAGATTTTTAGACACTTGAACATATTTATCAAGTGCAGCTTGTCCAAGAATGTAGCCTACTTGAATAAACCCTGAAACAATAATAAGTGTTAATAGAATACCGAATGTATAATGGTCTATTTTTCCTTGAAGTTGATAGAGAAGATAGAACGTCGCTATCTTCCATCCAAAGTCAGCTATTAAATAAGCTAAGAATTTTTTTGATTTTAAAGGTAGTTTATCAGTCATGTTGGTAAGCGTTCAAATTCATAAAGTTGGATTGGCATGTCATCAAAAGTATGACCTATATTTTCTATATTTAATAAAAGGTTTTGTTTCTCAGGATTTAGGGGTTCTATTTTAAAATTCAAATTTAATAAGATAAAGATAATAATTATAATTTTTAATATATTAAATTTAATGTTGTTTTTATACATTATTACTTCCTTTTATGAAAGTGCTGAATAGACACATATACATAGTTGATTGACGAAGTCGTAATAACAGATCATTGGTTTTCTTTCAATTTTTTAATAAAGTATTATAATAAAAACATTTTCAATTCTGCAACATGGAAAAAGTCTCGACTTTTAAGTACTTTAAGTACTTCTGGTGCGGCGCCTTTTTCAAGTATACAGTGTGAGAATATTTGATCATTTAATAAGATTGGACGGCTAAGCTTTTTAATTTCTGTTGGTCTATAATTTCTAGTTTCAGTTTTTAAGAAACTATATTCTTGTAAGGTTAGTTCAAACGGTGCAGTTTTTTCTTTATTTATATCTACTATGGTTTCTAAGCACCACATTGTATTTTCCTCTATTTTTTTAGTTATATAATTGATTTAAGATTCAATTGAAAAATATTATATAATATATTTGTTTTTAAAATTGGATCATTATCATGAAGTACGATATTTCTTTTAAAGAAAAGAATCTTGCAATAGTTCTATTAGATATTGTGGGCTCTACTGCATTTGTACAGAAAGTGGGTGCACGAAGAGCAGCGACTTGGTTGCAATACCATGATCGATTGACTCGATCTTTGTGTTATAGGTTTCAAGGACGTGAAATAGATCGCTCTGACGGTTTTTTATTATCATTCAATAACGTTGTAGATGCTTTGAATTTTAGTCTTTATTATCAAAAAGAGATCCCTCTTAAAACAAAGCTTAACTCTCGTATTGGAATCCACTGGGGAAGAGTTGTTGAAGTTCAACAAGATGAACTGTTCGTTGGCGTCGGTGCTAAAATGGTTGAGCTAGAAGGCATAAACAAAAACATAGCGGCTAGAACTATGTCTCTGTGTAGTCCAGGTCAAATACTTTTAACTGAACAAGCATTTCTTATCGCTAAAGGTTCAATGAATCGCCTAACCCCCCAAGGGGTTAGGTATGCATGCGTTGGTTTGTACAAGTTCAAAGGAGTTAAGCAACCAGCAGTTCTTTATGCTGTTGGGTTCTCTATTGATCGTTTACAACCACCTGAATCTTCTTCTAAAGTTAAGCGTTTAGGAGGAGTAAAACGAATTAGATCCAGAGCACGAGACAGACGATTTAAAGAGTGGGTTTCATGGATTTTTTGGCGAGCAGGATTCATGTCTCTTCTTTTCTTTTTCTATTTTTGTATTTCTATTCTTTTTAACCCTCATCAACGATGGGTTTTTGGACTTGATAAAGAAGTTTCCATACTTGATGATACCAAAACTTTTCTCTCTAATACATTTACCCCAAAGGTTTCTAAATGACTCTTTCTAATAAAGAAGCAGTAAAAGACAATAGGGCTAAGCGAGGTTGGTGGTTCTCTGTAATGTTTCTTCTTATAGTAGTTGGTTTGATTCTTTTTCTTACTTATGTAAAGATTGTTGATGAAAACAGAGATGTTCTTGTTGGTATCTTGGGGATGATTACAGGATCCATTTCTTCGATGATGGCTATTGCTTCAGGACGTGACCCCATTGAGGTTGCTGATCTTAAAGATAAGCTTGCTACTGCAAACGCCGATAGAGAAGCTTTGATTGCTCGATTTAGAGATTGTCAAATCCAACTGCAACTCAAGAATGAACAAATGTTTGAATTACAAACTTGCTTGATTGAGGAATTGTCACTGTTAAATAATCGTAAGATAATTAAAACAAGATCAGATAAAGATTTAATCTTAAATCCAGACATTGAACAATGGATGCCATCCCCTGATTTAAAACACAAGACTTAGCTTTTGAGTGCTATACTTAATGCTTCTTCTTTCGTTCTTGCTTTTATGTGAACGTGGTTTTCATCAGAATGGTTCTCTACTTGATACCAAGGAGTGTGTGGATTTCCTTGATCTGGATTTGCATCTTTAGGTCTTGATTTGAACATTTCTTATGAAATACCACCATTTCTCTTTTTTCATTTCCACAACTCCAAGCAAGCTTTAGCGAGGAAGTCTCCGTGACAAGACTTAGGCTTACAAAAGCATCCAAGTCTTTTTCCTCGTAGCTGTTTAACCTCCTCTTTGAATGCTTTGTCATGACTGATTCTTTGATCTAAATAGATTTTATAACAATCTAGTGTAGAGCCTTTTTCAACATGGATAACATTACAAATAGGACATCGTTTGTTTTTTGATATGGGGTTTCCAAAGTAACCGCTTTTGCCTTTTCCTGCACGCCCTATATAAATATCATAAGGCTCTTTGTATAAGTTCACTACTTTACACATAATGCTTACTTTCTGCTTCTGTTTAAAATATGCATTTAAAAATATTAAAGATTAGATATATCATTTTCCTTTGTCTTTTTTATCTAAAGCGATCTAAGTACTTTCTTTTTTGAATCTTTTTCATAAAATCGGATGTTATTTCAAGAGAACTGTTTTCAACGAAATAGTCTTGTGGAGCTGTTCTTGATGGCAACAACATCCAACACTTGTGAAATTGTATTATAAGATTTAAATGAATCATTCTTCTTATTTGAGTCTCTTCTACTGTTTTTGATTCACAAAAACGAAATGTATCTAGGTGCTGGAACAGTGATCGTAAGTTTAAGGCAGAGACTATTTGTTCTGCTTTAGTTTCAGGTTGCATAATAAGCAAATCATTTATTCTTTTTAATTCACAAGTATAATTGTAGATGTCTTTTGGATCAAAAGCATCAATACCTATTTTTTGTAATCGCAACTCTAGCTTTTGCATTTGCTACTCAACAATACGTTATGTTTTTTTGTATTCGTGACTGTTCCCAAGAAGGAACAGTCAAAGCTATTTCTTTCATAAGTTTTAATGCATGATCTTTTTTCTGATCATAATAGAGAGCAAGTGATAGTTCATCTTTTAGTTTCCATTTGTAAATTGATGGTGTTGAAAACAAGAAGTTCTTTAATTCAGGAGTCTCGGAGCAATAATTCAATCCAGCCATTCCCCAGAAGATTGCTTTTTTATATTCTTTATTTAATCTAAAGTAATGTACTAAAAAATAGCTCGCTTCAGGTGTTCTTTCTGGATTGGTTTGTGCCGCCATCAAGAAGTACCGTTCAGCTAAATCTATTTTTTCCCCTAGATGTAAGATTCCTAATTGCAGGTAGGAATAGAAAATTTCTTCACTCCATCCTTTCATTAAGGTTCTATCAAAATAATATTTAATAGCTTCGTGATTCATCTTCGCATCTTTGTAACTTTGAGCAAGATAAAACACTGACCTTGTATCATTGGGGTTTTTTTGCACTTCTTTTAATAAAAGTTCTGCATCTTTTTTATATTTTTCATGTTGGCTTTTTCCTTGGGATTTTGCACCTTCATGTGGATGACTAATGACGTATGAATCTGTTTTTTCAATAGAGAATTTCTTTATAGACGTTTTGGCTGTCAAGTAGTTGTGTACAGGTGCATTCCATTTCCATCCCAAAGCATTTTCATTTTTAATGTTTATTAAAAAAGGTAAGTAGTATTCAGCGCTATTATACTTTCTAAGTACTGAATAACAGTCCTCAGTTAAATCATTGTAGTAATTTGAATTGGTTATTACCAATTCTTCATCTGCATCAATAATCATAGCATAATCGGCGTTACCAATTGCAAACTCTAAGGCTTGTTGTCTGTTTACACCGAAGTTAACCCATGGACGTTCGTAAACAACTCCAGGGATATTGTTGGTTTTCATAAAACGCTCAATATAGTCTTGGGTTCCATCAGTACTGCCAGTATCTACAATGATATAATTGTCAATGATGGTTTTTAATGATTTAAAAAGTCTAGGGAGAGTTTTTATTTCATTTTTTACAATCATGTTTAAACAGATTTTAGTTGTTTTATTCATATTGGTCATGTCGAAACTTTTCGTTATTGTAACAAAACTGCGTTCTTTTTCTATTGAAACGAATGGCTTTATTCAAGACATTTCTACATCTTTTAGATTTCTTTAGATTTTTGCTTTTGCAGTCTAAAATGACGGACTGAGACAATGAATTCATGAATTTTATATCATAATAGTTACAATTGTAATTTCTAATGATGGTTTTTTCATCACACTGATTAGAGTATAATAACATCATTACAATAAGATACTTCATATTTCCCACTTGTCTATTGGGCAACTAGTTGTTCTGAATGCTGCTTTTACCATTAAAAAGCAGCCACATTTTAAACAACGATTAAGTTTAGGCTCAAAGAACTCACATTTCAAACAAATTTTCATTCGTTTTTTGTATCGTTCTTTTGAGATTAAGTTTTCTTTTTTCATACAATTTCTTGATCTGTTAATGTGTATATTTCGTCCCATCTAGTTTTACAACTCTTGCATGCAATGGTTCTGAAACACTCACCCAATCCACCATCATAGCCTGTTTCATTAATTGCTACGATTTCTTGACTTTTGCAAGATGGACATAAGCTCATATTAAGGGTAGGCTTTTTATGATCAAAACCATGATCTGAAGGTAATGTTAAGTTGTGAACGTGATTACCAAGTGTAGATAAGCCAACTAGATGGAGGATTTCCATAAGAGGATGTGCAATTAGATTGTGTATGGTGTATTTGAAGTGATTGTAAAATAGTTTCATTAATTATCTTCCTCAGAATATCTTTTTTGTATTTCTCGATAAGCTTCAAATCTAGTTGATTTGCTGGCTTCCTCTAAGAGTTCCTTGTGTGAAGAGCCTCCTTTTTGAAGGGAGGCTCTTAAGTTCTTTTTTATGTTTAAGTGGTTGATTCTTAGGTTTCGAATAAGTTCGGTCATCTGTTTTGTAGCATGAGCTACAAGGTGAAATGTGTCCGGCCACATTACCCTCTCTACACTAGAATGACTAATATCTCTTTCAAACCACAAGTTGCAGTTCTCAAATGCTAATTGTAAGTTTGATCTAACCAGTCTCGCTAAACCACATATGTTTTCAGAAGTGACAGGATTGTTTTTGTGTGGCATTGATGAGCTACCTGTTTGACCATATAGGAATCCTTCTTGTAATTCATCAACTTCATCAATTGCAGAAAGACGCACTAAAGTGCAAAACCTTTCATATGCTGTTAAGATTAAACAACAAGCATAGATAGGCTTTATGTAGTAATGTCTAGGAATGATTTGAGTTCCAAAAGGTGCAGGAATTAAATCCAACTTATAAAGGGTTTCTTTTGCTGCAATTGTATCGACTTCACTGCCTGTTCCAACAGGCCCAGTCATTTTTCCATACAAAAAGTCTTTGCTTAATTCTAGTTCTTTAAATGCATCATCCACTTCTTTTTTAAAATGTTCAAATCTTGATACATACATTATCTCTTCTGCATGTTTGCCGTGTGTACGACCAATGGCTTTTAATAAATAAATAGTATCAATTTTATATAGAATACGTGCATCTAAATTTTCTTTTTGCAATAAGATGTGATCAATACTTTCTCTTATTTGAATGGAGGAAGTAGTATCTAAAATATCAGAGCTAGTTAGACCATAATGCAGTTTGCGTTGGGCTTGAGGTGACTCATTTAATTCATTATTGATATATTTCAAAGCAGCTACTAATTCATGTCGAGTTTCCTCTTCATATGCAGCTATTTCATCAAGTCGCATTTCTTCTGCAATTTGATAATCACTATTTAACATATTGTTTAGATATAATAGTTCAATATTTTTCCACCATGAATATGTGTTTTTTTTGCTCCAAATTTGCCTAATCGTTTCGTCTTCATAACGTTCAATCATTTAAAAAGCTCCAATCAATATCATTCATAGGAGACTTGGAGTGTAATATTCGTTTCAAATCTGAGCAGCTCTCATAAAGAGAGCTCTCTATGTAGCTTTGCATCGCTTCTATTGTTTCAAATTTACAAATCACCGCATTATGAAATAATTGAAATGGTGAGTTTAGTTTTTCTAGAACATCCCACTTGTTTATAATTAAAATATCTGTCCCTGAATTGTTAATGGCTCTTGTTAAACGTGTAAGGTCCAGAAAACGAACCTTTCGTTTTCTTCCTGTTGTTACGCCTATCTCTTTTCCTTCTTCTTGAAGTTCTTTATATTGAATTCGTCGATGAGCGAAATCAGGGACTGTGTTTTCATCAATTAATTTATAGTCTTTATTCATTACATGGTAGTAATAGGCATCTTTTCCTGACCTTGTTTCATAGCATTTAGCTACCCCAATGATATGTCTAAATTTCTTAGGAGAGAATCCAAAGCATGATGCTGCGTGTGAAGGTAAGCAGTGACTGCTTGTTGTATAGGGGTAGTTCCCATGATAAGGATCTAAATAGAATCCTTGAGCACCTTCTAGAAGCAAAGTATTGACTTCATTGATGTCATTTATGAAGTTTAAAATATTATAGTTTTTTGCAAGAGTACTAGTTCTATTATAAAATTCTGCATATGCAGGAGCAATTCCAGACCCTGTGCTTCCTTGAGTTTCGAAATGATATTCTTTATCTGTTGAGGTATGGTTCCGAGTGATAATCGGAACTTTTGGGTCAATTGCCAATAATTTTTCAATGTTTATTTCTGGGATTTGTGCTTGGAGAGATGCTATTTCATCCATCAATTCCCCTAAGTTCAATGCACATCCAGGTCCAATATATGCTTTTTGATTAAAAGGAATACTTGAAGGAAGCTGATGCAATGCATATTTTGTTCCATCTTGTTTCTGAATGGAATGCCCAGCATTAGGGCCACCATTATAGCGTGCGGTTAGAGAATATTTATGTTGCTCTAAAATGCCGCCTATTATTTTCCCTTTTCCTTCATCTCCATACTGAAGTCCTAGTACTGCGTCAACATATTCGTTTATTTGCATTTTGAACCTTATTCATTAAGAACAAACACTTTGTAGCTCGACACTTCCTGGACGAATTAATAAGTACTTCTCTTTTTTTCTTTCAATTGACCACTTGTTTTTAATAAACAGGTCGGTTGTTGTTTGTGGGGGTTTTTTGTCGAAAACAAAAACCCATGCAGGCTTTATTATTTTTTTCACTGCATATGTTTCTGCATCGGTTTTATTTATTTTTACAACAGTAACAACTCTACTTAACATAGGGTTGTTAATGTCTATTTTCTTTCCTATTGTATTGAATAGAAGATACACATCAACATCTAAGGTTTTTTGAATTTCATCAATAATAGCTCTAGGAAAGTTTCTAAGTAATTCATTGAAAACATCCGTTTTAATAAACGGCAATACTTGAATCAAATTATCATAATCAACTATTAGCTTTAATGCTTGGTGCAATTTGTGGCTTTCGACTAATGGCTCATCCAATTTCTTATGCCTTGAATCATGTTTTGTTATCCTGCAAAGTCATGGCAGGATTTAAACTCTTTTTTTCTTTTGATTCAAGTTGTTTTTTGATGAGCTTGTTTTGCTCTTCTAGAGCGACAGCAATTCTTTTCAAATACTCTTCTACTCTAAGTGCATCCATAAATGTTTCACATTTCTTTGAGTTGAAGAATCATTGATTCTAGTTCAACTTTTCTTTCTTTTAGACTTGTAACCTGTACCATCATCTTTTGGATTTCTAAATTCCTATGATGTATTTGATTGCCGTTTCTTTTAAGAATTAAAGATATTTCTTCAATGGAGAATGCAGGGGTAGACTTATTGAAGATAGGATTTAACTGATATAAAAAAGGACAGCCAGGACTGTCCTCTTTGACTGTTCCCGAAGGAACAACAATTTTTCCTTGAACTAGTTTGTTGAAAAAATATTTCGTTGGAATATCACTTACACAATAGCTTTTAGAATCACTGTGATCTTCATCAGCATGATTGATTAGTTCTCTTGATGTAAATAGTGAACTAACTGATTTCGAATAGTTGAGAATGAATGCAATTTGTCTGCAAATCTTATCATTTAATACGATACTCATTTTAACAGAACTGTTTCTTTATGCTGAAAAGAGTAGTTTGTTGACTCTTCAGTTTGTTGATCTTTAATTGTAGATTTTCAATTCTTTCAGTTGTCTTGGTGATTGAATCTTTTTTCCACTCAATTAATTTCTCAATATCTTCGTGAGAAAGGAACGAAGGCAAAGTTTCTTTTTTTGGGGCAACAAGAATTTCTTTAACTTCAGGGGTCGCAAGCACAACAGGTGCTTTCTGAATCTTTGCCGCTTTACTCTTTTGAGTCGTTTTTGGAGCTTTCTGTGGTGTCTTGATTGAGTCTGCCAACATGTAGTTGCCTTGTTTCACTCGAATCAAAAGTCCAATTTTCGTTAAGTTTTGAAGATGCTGAGAGATAGCTTTGCTTGTGAAGATTTGGTTTTTCTTCTGTTGAAGAAAGACGCTTCGGGGAGTAATAATGATTTTATTATTCTTTTGAATTAATTGTAAGATTTGATTTTGTTTGATGGTTAGTAACATTTTAGTCCTCTAGTATGCTGGCAAGTATCCAAGTAAAAGATACTGCACTGTATGTAATTAAAACTTGTGTGAACCATGCCTCATCATTAAAGCATAGGATGGTAAAAGGTATTGCTGTCCAAAAACTGATACAAACAATACAGGCGATTAAATCTTTAAAAGATTTATTTATATTATTTAAATGGATTCTAAGGATTTCTAATGGCTTTGCATATCGAATAGACCACGCTATCCCATATACGCCCAAATAAAAGACGATTAAATTTAATAAAGACATTCTTTAAAAGTTTCCTTGCCCTTTTTTAAGAGCAAGAATTGCGTATCCAGCAATGTCTTTCCATGGGTCTTCACTCATAAGATCCTTTTTGCTTTCAGGTAAATTTGCAATTCTGAAAACCTTATCTAAGATACGAACGATCGTCAGGATGTCTCGATATTGATGTTTTTGTATGGCGTCAGGATAAAGTACAGAGAGAACTTGCTCCATCTTTCCAAAAGCATCCCCATAGGATGCTTGCTTTTCATTCAATAACGTTCCAATTGACTTTGCGAGTGCTTCGTAATCCAATGGTTCATTCATGAAGGGGAACTGTTCTTGCATCTTAAGTCCTCTCCACAATTGTTAAATCTGTAAGCTTCATTTTTCTTCCTTCATTGTCGTCATGGTGAAGGTAGTATGTTCTTTCAGATATTCTCATTTTAAGGTCATGTTCATCAGAGGCGCGCACATATATACGTTTATATCCCGCAGGACGGCGTCTAGAAGCATATGTGTTTATACCTACTAGCTTTCTGTAATGATCATATTCTGGTTCATTGTAGTATGCTGTAATCATACGTTTTGATACTTTCTTTCTAATATATTATTGATTATATGTGAGTTAGAGATTCGCTTGTTTGTTCTATATACTTCTTTGACTTTTCCTTTCTCAAGATATGATAAAAGGCTTATTTTCGTTTCGTCGTATCTTGCCTTTTGGTATAATCTTAACCAATAATTGAATTTCATTTATATTGCTTTCTGTTGCTAACTTAAGGGGAGACTGTCTTTGATAAGATGTAAAAGATATGCAGATTCAACAAGGCACTCAACAAAATGAGTGCTTTGTACTTTGTTCAATCAAACAAGACAGGCATGATAAAAATAGGTAGATCAAAAGACCCTGAAAGACGTCTTAAACAACTACAAACAGCAAATTCACATTGTCTGCGTCTGATTGTTGTATTCGATAATTTAGGTTGGATGGAATCCGTACTACATAAGGATCTTAAACGTTGGCGTATAAGACAAAATGGTGAATGGTTCCATTATGATTGTGTAGGAAGTATTCCCGATGCTCTCTATGAACAAATAGAGTTCGGCGCTTTCGATGATTGGTGGAAAGAGGTTTAAAAACTGTAGGTCTCGTCACATACGGCGGAGAAGGGTTGGGAACCCTTTACCTATGCTCTAACGCCCCCTTGCGGGGGCTATTACCCCCTTGCGGGGGTATGAACCACATATAAAAATATGGCTCAAAGCCTTTGTGAATGGTTGGAGGGAATTGCTTGAAAGCAATAATAGATTATCTGTTCTCCCAGTCTTCAAACTCTGTGTGAACCTTTAGATCTTCGCTGATTTGTGCTCTGACGAGCAAAATCTTAGAAGTGATGTTCAGGTATTTACTCCAGCCTTCAATTGTGGAAGGATCATGATCTTCTCCCCAAAACTGAGGGTCTTCATCACGTAGATTTCTCCATCTAGTGAGGGCTTCTTGGAGTAAGAGTTTGAGGGTTTCGATATCATCAGTGGGGGTTTTGTTCATATTGGATTGTTAACCTTTCTGTTTCTCCAAATTCGTAGTCAATCCCTAGAAGAATTAATTTTCTGTTTTCTTGGTCTTGTTCTAGTACCCATTGGTGGTCCATATTTCTTTTAATTAACTCTTCCGCTTTCGTTCTGAAGTTGGGGTGGGTTAAAAAAAGGATTGAATGATGTGATCTTCAACAGCGGGGGGCATTTTAATACCCTTTCTCTGTAAGGCTTATTCGATCTACTTCTTCACCATTCTCTTCGTTAAAACCAATGAGAATAAGTCGGTTATAGTCTTCACCTGGATCAGAGAATGAGCTGTGTTCAATACTCCAAGAGTGTAAGGGGTTTTTCTCTTTGAACTCTGCTACTTGCTTTTTAAAGCCTTCATAGCGATCGAGAAAATAATCAATAGTCCATTGTTCGGCAATTACAGTATAAGGCATGACGCCTCCTTTAAAATACAAGGGTAAAACATGCTGTCTTTTAAGAAAAGACAAGGGTGAAAAGTTTAATAGCCATTACTAGAGTTAGGTATCCCATGAATTCTGTGAAAAAGAATACATGGACATCCCAAAATACTCGAAGTACTATTACGCCTAAGATGAGAGTGAAGAGTAAAGCAAACACATCAATGCTGTGTGAGTTCTTTTAGGGTTGGTGTGTAAGTGTTGGAAAGAAAACTCTCTGCAATTCCTTCACACTCCTCCATATATTGTTCTAAAAAAGATTCGAATCGATGAGGGTTGATTCTTTTTTGAAGCTGATGCATTTGAAACATTAGATCGAGATCGTCCGATGAGAGTTGAGTTTTTGCAAGATTCTTGTATGCTTTTTTACAAGCATTGACGTAGACTTCTTTGTCTTGTTCGTTGAAGAACGGATCAAGGACTTGATCAATGAAAGCTCTCATTTGTTCCATTTGGTGGTGGAACAGTTCTTCGATTTTTCTGTCAGTTTCTTTGGTATTCATAATGATTTTCCTTTCGAAAATGAAAAAAACTTATTTCAATACAGAGAGGTAAGAGTCTCTGTGTTCGTGTAAGTGAGATTCGTGGGTTAGTTGGTTGTCATCGTTCATGATGAACCTTGACCAACAGTGAGGGGTGGAGATGGAGTCTGTATGCATGAAGATGTTAACTTCATGCACTTTGCCTTCCAGCTTGGATGGATGAAATAAACATCCATAATTTTTCAAAGCAGGGACTACTTCTTTGTCCCAATAGGCTTGAAGCGTTTCTGCGGAGCCATTAAACTCCCAGACCCAATGCCTATACCCATACTCTTCTTGGATGCCAATTCTTTGAACTTCCATTAGTCTCTCCAGTGGATGGTTGTGATTGTGTCTTCTCTCATGTCGTTCCTTTTTAACCACTCTCTATGGTTTGGATTTCTAATCCACGCTCTTGTGATTGTTAAGATGCGACTTCTTCTATATTGAGAACAGACAAAGTGGTAGGTGTTTCTGTCTATGTCTGAACCAACTTTAAAGGTTGATTTGACAAGATCTTTTTGTGCTTGATCTTTTAGTTTTTCAACTAATACTTCGGGAAGCCAAGACAAATAAAGCTCGAAGGCTTCATCTAAAGTTAGACAGGATTCGATTTGGTCAATTTCATCGATTTTGTGTCGAAGAATTAAACCAAAATCCCCTCCGACATTGCTTAAGATGTAGTACAATACAACAGCGGGGCTGTTGTTACTGTGAGGGTGTATTCTTTTACTCTTCTTAATAATTTGTTCTAACATTTGTTCAATCTTTTTCGTTTTGCAGAGTTTCTTTTACTTCTTGATAGGATCGATTCACTCTATCTTGAAGCCTGTTTTCTATTATGTAGACAGGCAGAAAAATAAAAATACATACTGTAGAGGTGAAGATTAGAATTACTA
Source organism: Candidatus Pacearchaeota archaeon (assembly GCA_002690445.1). The sequence goes on along the minus strand of NZER01000106.1, from coordinate 846 downwards.
AACAAAGTAGGTCAAATTTTTCCTCGTCATCCTTCTTCCACTTCCAGTATAAAGAAAGAGCCACCACTAGGCTGACAATGCTAGACATTAAAAGCCATGTTGCCAAGATCGTGTATACCATTGGGTGAAATACCTTGGGTTTGGGGTTTCAATTAGGAAGTCGGTTAAGTCATGATCATAACCTTGTTCGGCTATTTTCAATGAGTCCTCTTTGTTTACTTCACAATCATATAAGAAAAATCCTCTCAGAATGTCTAAGAGATTGTTTTCTTTGAGAAGGTTGTGGACGATTTCGTTCATCTCCAAGTCTATCTGTTTTGTTGGGTATTCCAAGAGGTTGTTTGCATTAAACTCTTTTCCGGGTCCTAGCATGCACAAGAGTGCTGCTAGTTTGTGAAGAGTGATTTTGTTTGCTTTGTAATCAACGATATTTGTTGAGAAGTTTAAAATCCATTGGTAATGGTTGTGCTGAAGGTGTGTTTCAGTCATTTTTTTGCCTTTTTAGAGAGAGATTGTGGTTAGCTTTTCGAGCATCTTGGAGAATGTTTCGGTGTCGGTTGGGACACCGATTGTTGTTTCATCGGTGCTGAACATAACTTCAGTGAGGAGAATTTCGGGGGTGTGTACCATTTCAATAGTGACTACATGAGCGATATTTATGTAGACGATTTTTTTGGTGGAAATCCACTTCCAAGACTTGGACGCAGAGTTGTAATCGTTTTTGTATTCTTCGAGTGCAAAAAACATTTCGTTTCCTTTTGTAAAAATTATAGAGTTAATTAATGGGCCTTCTAGGATTTGAACCTAGGATAGCTCGTTTATGAGACGAGTGCCTTGACCACTTGG
>NZER01000105.1 GCA_002690445.1 Candidatus Pacearchaeota archaeon | reverse complement strand
GTGCTGCTGGGCATTACTACAGGGATCGTGGACTCCATGCCGCATCTTCCATGAATGGTGAAGTCGCCATGTCGGAACGGTTCGGGTGGCTGTCGGGGGCGGCAGCGACGGCAGCGGCTTACTACCCGGCACGAATGGCAGAGAAACTATTCTCCTACACGCCACGCATCCCATATATCGATGTGATGGACAGCAAGACGGCGATTCGTGAATTCAAAGGGCTTATCGATATCGGAATCATGGCGCACATCCCACGCTCCGATCTGGACACTATGTTGCGTCAGTTTATTATGGGTAACGAGTCACAAAGATGGGTTGTGCAGACCCAGTTCTTCTTGGACTTCATGGGTCGAAGCGGTGCCCTACTCCACGGCGGGCAGGATGTTCAAGAGTTCATAAAGAAGTTTATCCGCCACGGCAACGCCCACTACTCCGTACTGGGACTAGACGATGTGGGCATGTACGGGGTGAACATCAAGCGGGGCATCATTGGCGCTCCTGCACACGAAGCGCACCTGTCACGGATGAATGTGATCCCCGACTATCGGGAACTAGCCGCAGTAGCCCACTATATGAGTTGGTACCGGCAGATCGGCTGGGGGTTGCACCTTCCCCATATAGACAAAATCATTTCTCGAACGTGGCGTCCTGCTGTGCTGCTTCGGTTGGGGTATGTGTTCCGTAACGGCGGTGAGGAATTGTTCTCATGGTGGCTGCGTGAAGGACCGCAGCATTGGGCGCATCAGAAGATGGCCCGTAGTGCCAGCGGTCAGGTCGTTATCTGGGACGGGTATGGACGAAAAATCACCGCGAATGTTGACGAGATGGCTGATGAGGTCCATGAGTCGATCCTCTGGAAGCCTATCTCCCGGCTGTGGCGGTCGTTCAACGAGGTCATTGGTATCGGTGACTTTGCTATTACAACTAAGGCAGTCAAGAAGTCCATCGAAGACACAGGGATGAAGTGGGCGTTCCTGTCCGCAGACGAACAGGCATCGATCTTTGAAACACATCGGGCACTGGTAAAGAGGCAGATTGAGAGCCGTCCTATAGGCAGGGTCGGGCGTGGCATGTTCGAGATGGGCAACCGCTACGCCAACATGGTTGCTGGGTTGACATCCCGTGTAGCAAGAAAGATGGGTATCCCCAGTAGGCGGGAGATGTCGGAAATAATCCTACGGGGGACCGATCCGGCACACGAACTACGAATCGAACTGTCCACAAGGGCACTGTCGGATCCCACCATCCTAGATGAGCAGATGAAACAGATTCTAGGAGCCTACGATACTTATCTAAACTTTGAGAAGAACTCTCTTTCCAACGTATTGCGTCAACAGGGTGTCGGGTCAACCGTTCCGGCGTTGTTGAAAATACCGATTGACTATACGGGAACAAATGTTCGATGGTTGCAGAACTCTAGTGCCGCTGACAACCCGTTCGACAAATCGGTTGCTGTAGCACAGTTCATACAGCACCTCAACGACTCCCCAGAGAATCAAGCATGGGTACGAGAGATGCTGCACTTTGTTTCAACGCAGCACGAAGCCTCTTTGGATGAGATAGCCCAACGGCTTGTCGATACTTTCGGTTTGGATATCCATAGGGCACGGTTTGTTGGTGCGGAAGGCCGACCGTTGCAGGTCATTCCGGGTGATCCCGGTGTTGTGATGCACACTATTCCTGTTCAGACCAGCCATTTGGACGCTCCCACCGATCCGATAACGGTTGTTATCACTGGGCCTCGTCCGGCACCTACTACGAAACTGCCTGATGGGACGGTCGTAAAGCGTCCTCCGCTGGGCAAGGATGAAATTACTCGTATCAAGCGTGCGATTAGGGATTCGTTGGCTGCTCTACCGCCGGGGTCAACTGTGCGGGTGGGTGGCGCTAGGGGCGTAGATGAATGGGCAGAGCAGATCGCTAACGATCTGATCCACAAAGGTCAAGACCTCAACGTACAGCAATATTATGTTCCGCCTTCAGGGCATCCTGAGTCGTGGAACAACATGAAGGGAGGGGCAGGACCAAATCGTAACGCCCGTATGTTGGAAGGTCGCCAGTTGGGTGAGGGACACGCTGCTGAGGCGGGCGTGCCAGATGTCCAGCATGGTAGGGCTGATGCTACGTTTGCTTTCCATCCCCGCCCCGGTAAGGGCTTCGGAGAGGGGGCCAGCCAGACGCCACAGATGCATACTACTGGTTTGACACAGCGCGGGTACAAGTTCCTGACCGGAACGTCCGGTGGTGCCAGACGGTACCAGTCTCGAAGGCTGGTGGTGCCGTTCTCCCAGTTGATGGATAAGGCAGAGTTTGCAGGAAAGATGCCCAAGGCAGGAGTCGTAATCGGTCTTGAAGGGTTGATCGATGGCAAAAGGGTGCGGGTACTTCTAAAGATAAAGAGTGTTTCTACTCTGAAAGCCGGTGAGTTCCAGATAGCCAAGAACTTGAACGAGTTTGGTATAGCCCAAGATGGCAAAGTATTTGTTCAGCCATATGACATGCACTTGACTAAGGATCCAGAGCGTACCCTAAGGCGTATCCAGCAGTCTGCCGCTACCGGTGCGCCCGGACGGGCACCACAAGATGTGACCATCGTGCGTGCCTTGCCAGATGGCACCCCCGAGGAAGTCGTAATAAAACAGGGTGACATGATTAGGTCTGAGGAATACAACCAGTTGGCTGTATTCGAGGTTGAATACTTGGGGCCACGCGCCACCACTGATGAAGACGCCAAGTTGCTTCGAGAGGTGGGTAGGGGATCGGGTACTGAAGACGCGATGCGCCAGTCGTTCAGTGCCGGAATCAGTATTGATGAGGGTGCGAACATGGGCCGACCGGATGTTGTCCCTCAGGGCGCAGCAGAGGCCGGTCGATATCGGAACTTAAGACAGCGGTATGAGGGTGAAGGCCACAATATTGTTGAGACAGTAGAGGGCGACCAGACGGTGATGCGTGTGCATCAGGGGGGCACACAGGTAGCAGAGCAGATCCTTCCACCTGTTGAAGCAGTTCCGGGGATGGCTCCTTCACAGATTGTGTTGACTCTGTTGCAAGAGGCCAACCCGGAGATTACCAATATATTGCGTAAAGCCTTGCTTACTGCTTCGACAGAGCAGGGGGCGTTGCCGTTGGCGTGGGCGGATGCTGTTGATGAGGTCTTGCCGATGTTCCCTGCTGCTCAGAGGGAGGTTTGGGAGGATTTGTTGCGGCCTCCGGTGGGGCGGATTACTGAACCGGGTGAACAGATATTGATAGGTGCAGGTACCACCGGTACTGCGATACCTCCTCATACAAAGAGTCTTCAAATGAAGTTTGACTACGGGGTACAGGGTCTACCTAAAGCGGCCCATGTTTCTTCAAATAATACTTTCGATGCAATTATAGCCGGAGAACGTACTGCTACATCACGAACCCCACGTTCGGGTCAATTGGAAGATGTCGAAGTTGGTGATGTTATCCAGTTCACTCGTTCTGACCGAGAACCGATCTCAGTTAGAGTTACTGCTAAACGGATGGCCCATGAGATCGATCCGGTTGAATGGGCACGGTTGGAGGGTTACGACGAGGCTGCTGCTATAGACAACTGGATGAGCGGTAGAAACTACAGTCAGTACCGTCAGATTGAATACGAGTTTTTAGATCCGACTGCGGCTCCGGCTGCGGCGGGTATGGAGGCACGGCTCGTAGACGAACCGTTCGACCTTGGGCCAAGCGGACGATCCCCCGCAGTAACCAGAATGGAAGACGGCAAGCCCACAATCTTGTTTGATCCTGAACGCGCCATCGGTCAATACAGGGACCGGACAGTGGTCGAAGGCGGCGGCGGTGCTTCACTCAGAGATGACATGGGCGTTGACATCGACTACTTCATGGAGAATTTCGGACCAGAAGGTCTGATCCAGTTGACCGCTAACGATGTCACCCACCCTGAGAAGTTCCTAGAACTCATCAACGAATGGCGAAAGACTAAGGGTCTTAGGCCACTGGGACCGGACACGGTGCTGGATGGCGAGTTGGGGTTCATGGCTTACATTTGGGAGCATGAGATGGCCCACATCAGGTTGGATCATCCCAGCCTGAAGGACATGCCACGCAAAACAAAGGAAATGCAGGCTAATACAGCGGCCATTGAGCAGTTGGGTATTCCGCGAGCAGCCCTTAACTCTGATTCTAGCAAGGTCACGATGGCTGGGGATGGACCGGATCGGGTTGTTGATATCGCTGGGGCAAAGGTCGAACACTTCAAGGGTGATGCGGGGCACCTCACAGATGTCGATTCGCTTGACGCACATATCAGGTCGTTGGATCCGTCACCAATAGATGAGGGTTTTACGACTAGGAAAGGGAATAAGGAACGACCGGCAACTGACGGGTGGCAGGATTCCCACTTGAATGTAGACGCCGTTGAAAACGCGCGTAGGAGCGGCGGTGATACACGACGGGTGGCGGAAACCAAGCCACAGACCCGCCTGATGGGAGATACGGGTTCCACCTACCACTACACGGGTAAGACCTTTGCGGCGCAGCCGTGGACGCCGGAGATGACAGAGATCAAGGAAGCGATTGAACGGCTGACCGGCTACGAGTTCGATCTTGTTCTTATTCAACGGTATGCGACTGGTAGGACCGATTTGGGTCGGCACTTTGACCGGGCTGGCAGCACAGCAGCAGAGCAGGCACTAAGACAACCGGAAGAGGTGGTGGTGTCAGTCAACTTCGGTGAGGCCCGCGAGTTTAATTTCACACCGAGGCGGAGGGGACCGGAAGAACCCGGCCTTGGTACTGGTACCGAATATCAGGATTATCGTGGGGGCAGATATAACCCGGAGCCACGGCCAGATGGCCCGTCCTTTTTATTGGAAAACGGTGACATTCTGGTGATGATGGAGGGTACGAATGCGAACTGGGCGCATACTCTTTCCAAGGACATAGGCGTTGAGGGGCTTCGCATCAATCTTACTTTCCGTCGTGTGAAGAAAGAACTTGTTGAGACTCCCCGTATACTTCCGCCTGCTCCGCTGGCTATGCCAGCGTTACCCCCGCCCCCACCAGTATTTGTTCAAGGGACACCACGGGTTACAGAAGTGTTACGCAACAGGGACGAGATTGATGTCAATCTAGCCCACTGGCTTGCCAGCGACGAGATCGATCCCACACGCCTATCAGGTGATGTGGATGAAATGATCGAACGATCCAGAAGGGCTTATGAGGCGGCGGCTGGTACCCCAGAGGGTCAGCAGGTCGGCCACAGTATGGTTCGTTCTCAACTGGGCAGCAGTCAGGACTCACCATTTGTCAGTAATCCCCATCCCGACAGTATTCTCAGAATGTTTGTTCCGTTCATTCCGATTGAATTAGGGGACGAAATACATGCGCTTCTCGCTGCGGAGGCGGGTACTGAACGGGCGGCATCCACCTTCAAGCAGGCATTTGTTGAAACTCTTGCTCCCAAGTTGGAGGCTCTTGGGATACCAAGGCATGAGTTCGTTGCCTTTCAAACTGTCAACCTACTTAATCCGGCAGTAACCGTTAACCGTGGTGCCACAGCCATGGTGTATCCACAGTTGGCAGCACATTATGCAGAATTCGGTAAACACTTCCCGCTGGTGACCGCTTCTGCTAACCCGCTGGTTGCTCGCGCTGTTACTGAAACATTCCTAGAGTTGGTTGCTAGAAAGCGAGGCGTACCGGCAGAGAGTCTTGGACCGGCACGGATTGCTACCCGCGATGTGGTGGGCGACGAGTTTTACAATGACTGGGGACGGTTCTCACGGGAACGGGAGGCCAATCTCCCACAGGACACCATCCAGATAGAACGTGGTGGGATCGTTACGGAAACGTCTGGTGCCAACCGGGGCAATCAGGTGCCCACACTTGGTGATGCTTACTACGGATACAAGGCTGACGGTCCTGCTCCGGCTTCAGCCTTTGGAGAGAACGGTCTGAAGGGCCAGCAGATATTCGGTGTCTCAGCACAAAAACTGATTCCGACTGTTGATGGTCCGATGCCTGTCGGCATAGTGAATGACACGATAAAGGCTGACGCGATGCGTGTATATAAGCATCGGAGCGGGAAACGCCCACCAGTGCAGGTACTACCGGGTAGCGAACGCAACTTGGATTGGTTCGATAACGACGAGTGGGAGTTGGTCAACGAAACATTCACAACCAATGACAACCTATTCGACTTTATTAGGCAGCAGTCGATGACAATGAGTTTGGAATCAATGCACTATCTATCCAATATGTCGCGTGGTGGCGAACCCCGAGTCTTCTTTCCATGGATGCGAGAGGTATTGGATTCCGGTGGTGTAGATGCTGGCCGTGTCCGAATAATGGCAGAGCGAAGTGACTGGTGGAGTCAGGCACCAGAGAATCTGCTTGGGTATGTTCCTGTTACTCAGGAAGAGGGCAATATCTTTGCACGGGGCTGGCATGCGATTCTTCGCAACTGGTTCGACGGTGTAGTTAATCCGATGATTGGGGCGATGGTCCGCGAACCACTGTTCCATCATTATCTTACGCTTGGTTGGAAGCAGACTGAAGATATCAGGATGATTTACAACCATAGGGTTGGTGTGTTCGATGACCTAGAACGCATGTTGCCCGGTCATACTTCCAAAGATGTGAACCAGCAACTTGTCATCGGCCCGTTGGAGCCGTTCATTAAATATGATTGGCCGTTGGCACATGCCGACCCAGAGGATCTTATATCGAAGTTGGCGTTTGCGATCAACGACGAAGACCCGGTGAAGTTCATCCGTGTTGTTGATGACATATTCAAGAAGGCAGACGACGGCAAAGCCTACGCCGACGATATGAACAAGCCGCTTCAGGATGTCTTAAAGCGGCTTCGTAAGACCGCTGAACATGACGATGCTGGACACATCTATGCCTTCTTCAGGTGGGCAAAAAACAGGAAGATAACCGAAGACCTCCACATGGAGGCAGCCCTGTCACGGGCCATGACCCTCACCAGTGCGTTTATTGATGACCATAGGATCAGGTCACAGTTCCAGAAGATGGTCGGTTCGGCTATTCCCTTCTGGTTCGCAGAAGATCAGTTCCTCCGCAGGTTGGGCAGAGGACTGGCCCATAATCCGATGATGCTGCGACGACTCCACCTCACCATGAATGCTGGTGTTTACGGTGGAATCATTGAGAAAGACCAGCATGGAAACAAGATATTGATTGTTCCCGGTAATGAGATCATTACCAACGCGGTGCTAGAAATAGCCGACCGGACTCCCATAGTGAACAAGTTCTTTGGTGGCCCGTTGGGGGCGGTAATGCGACCCTCGTTGGGAACGAGCCTCAAGATCATCCCCGGTTACGACCTTGAACAGATGGGCAATATGGGTTTCGGTCCCCTTCTATCAATACCGATCAACCTGATAGCCAACAGGGACGCCAGAATCCGCCCAGCATTCGAGAAGAACCTTATTGGTGGCCGGTTCACCCCCGAAAGGGGAGGGAATATTATCTGGCAGTCGATAGTCCCAGCGGTGATCGCACGACCGTTGGCTCTGGCTATGGCATCACTGGGTATAGAAGATGCAGCCACAATCAAGGCGCAGCAGGACGTTATCCGATATATGTACCTGACTGGGCAGGCACCGACAGAAGAAGAGATTGCCGCACAGCCTAACCCTGACTTGTTTGTAGACCAGTGGATGGACAAGGTTGCTCAGGCTGGCCGTCAATATCTGCTGCTTCAGGCAATGTCATGGTTTGGTGGTCCTGCTGTTGGACGGCTTCAGAAACTAATGACTAATAAGGCGTGGGAATGGAACGAAGAGTTCTACCAGATGCTAGAAGGAGGCATCCCCTACGAACAGGCTTATCTGGCATGGATGGAAAATATTGTTGCCCGTGAAGGCGAGTTTGATCCATACCAGTATTCACCATTCAGGGTATCTACTACCGAGAAGGTGCCGTTTTCTGTGATCGAAAGCACGCAGGAGGCAAACGAATGGCTTGCTGCCAATCCAGCATTTATTGACGACTATCCACAGATGTCAACCTTCTTCATGCCCCGCGCCTTTGAGGGTGATGACGACGACTATTCCGCAGAGGCCCGATCCCGTGCTATTGCCCGTGGTCTGCGTGTCACATCGAACCCCCGAGAGTTCCTAGAGCGACTGATTTTCAATATTACGTTCCCGAGGTTTGTTCAGATGCGGAACGAGCATCAGACACGCAGGTTTATGATGGAAGCACGGGGGCAGGACACCACTCAGTTGGATCTTGTATGGGACGCCAATATGGATATGTTCAATAAGGCTAACCCTATCTTTATGAAGCATTATCAGGGTGGCGACGCCCGAGGTAAGCGTGTTGTAGCGATGAACGAGGCGGAACTGTTGCTTGCAGATCCGTCACGGATCCCAGCGGGGCCGTACAACGGTGACATTCTAGGGGCGTTGGAAGTGGTCATGGACTTTAATAAGACGATGCGTGATCTGAAGGGTATGCCGGGTCGTCAAGCAACAGATGAACGGAATCTTGCAAGGTTGATTGCTTATGACCGTATGTCAAAGATGGTCAGGGGACGCCCGTGGCTGAATGAGATATATTATAGTTTGTTCCTACCGGCGCTTGGCGATACTTGGTTGGGTCAATATAACGCTGGTTTGATACCGAATACGAGAGCGGGAGTGTCGGTCTAATGGAACTTGAAGAAGTTATTGCAAGTATTACACAGGAAGTTTTAGAAACATACGGTTATGACGGTCCGCCTGTTAGTGATATGTCAGAGGTGGAACTTAAAGCCTTATATGAACTGACAAGCCCAGATGTTATAGCAGAAATAGATCGCCGTATCACAGAAGAAACTGGGGTGCAATCAATAGAAGACCTCGAAGTCCATGGCGAGGCTCTTATACCCCCGATAGGACGAATATTTGTTGGCGCAGCAAGGGCGGCACCAACTGTTGTCGGAGGTCTAGGCCGTGGTGCGGCCAGTCTCGCTACGGGACTCGCTAGGCGTATCGGGCTTCTTAGTGATGACGCTCTTCGTGCTACCGGGGTTGGTGGTATCGGCCGTGGTTCATATACTGCTGCGACTGGGGGCCGGTTAGGAGCCGCTGGAGCCGCAGGGCAGGCGACTCTGCCGGGTATGGCTGCTGCTACTGCGGGTCGTACTACGGCTAGTAGTGCTGCTGCTGCAACATCGCAATCATGGCTTAGGAGTACGCTAAGTGGGTTGCCTAAACCTAAGACGTTAACAGCGATACAGAACCTCTCTCCCAATGCCAGACGGTTGCTTGTCGGTGGTGTTGGTGCTACTGCGTTGGGTACATATCTTGCTGGGGCATCATGGATGCCGCATGTTAGTGACGATCCTGACATGGTTGAGTCTGGTGAAGTGACACTAGATTCGGAGGGAAATGTTGTAACCGAGCCTACGGGCCGTGGATCTGCTGACGCTCCACCATCTGGTGCCGAAGAAGTCTTGTCAAGTCAACCGGCGGGCACCCAAATGTATAATTCTATGTATTGGGAAGGGCATAGCGTAGAGTCCGCTAACGACAAGTTTATGAACTTTATTACCGGTAAGCACATCCCGGTGGGTGTTTCAACATTCGAAGGTTCCGCAAATATGATGGGTATGACGGTGGAGAACATCCGATCTGGCCCACAGCGAGCCAGTTTTGAGAATCATATTCTTACAAATTGGGAGACTTTTCCACGATTCAAACTGGCGGTGCTGGGCAAACTCAGTCAGCGGCTTACCGATTTTCAAGAGGCTAACCACTGGCGCACAGTTAATACTGAGGGATTCGGAGCAGGTCCGGGTGCTATGACTGGGATGATACGGCAGCAGCCCATGCTCGAAGGACCGGTTGCGATGGGTGAGCCGCTTTCAGCAGAGCATAGGTCAATAATCGAAGCGATGCTCGCTGGCGGTGCTGCCGATTTTCCGTTCGGTCAGGGGCAGACTGGGCCGACACATGGGGCTTATGCGACTGTGCTGGAACAGTTCAAGGCGTTAGACGAAGAGTTCGGTGACGGGTCTGCCGATCAGGCACTCAGCGGTGTTATCGATGAAGCCATGCAAGAGTATGTAGACAAGTATACGAGAACTAACCCGTCGATGCTGATGTATTCTGACACAAGTGGTAACACGACAGGCTATCTTACTGAGTTTGATCTGACAGAAGACTCGTATGACGGGACTCCCGGCGGGTCAGTGTTCAGCCTGATGGATCTGTTCTCTGGGCCGCTTGGTTTGAAGGTGGGTCCAGCGTATAACCGGCCATATCTTGACGACAAGTTCGCTCAGACTCAGGTCAATGGTGCTTCTTCTGTGATAGCCGAGTATCAGCAGGCCATATATGCGATGGGGTACTTCAAGGATCCGAGGGACGGTAAGGAGTACCTGCCTGCCACATGGGGGGTAGTAGACGATCTCACGGTTAACGCATTGTCCAGACTCCAGTGGGATATCGCTGGGAATATGGCAAGGGCCGAGGATCTAGGGTTGAACCCTGATGTAAACAAGGTTTATATGCAGATGCAGAACCAGTCAATATCAGAGATAATGGCAAACACCGAGCAGGTACCCAACCCGGAAGCCATATATAGGGCAAAGGTTATCAACGATGTGAAAACAGGCATCGATAACGCCTTATTTAATCGTGGTGTTTCTATGCGCGAAGGTAGCGACATATACGCTGACACGGTAAAGACTGTGTTGGATTCCTTGACACCGGGGGAGAGAGAAACAGCATGGGGGCAGGGCGGCAGCCCAGAGGACCGCGCTGGTGCGTTACATATTTTGGATAATCTTACTGGCGGCAACTACACAGAGTTTGGTGCTATGGGCAGGGATCAGGAGTTTGTCAACTATGCCCATAGGGTTGGTGCCCTCAGCGAAGACGAGATGACAAATCTTTCTGGGTTCAATACTCCTCCCGGTCAGTTAGATCAGTTGAAGACTGAACGGGGCAAGGATGTAGCCGTATCCAACTTTCTTCTGTTCCTAGATAAGCCTGTTCATCAGGCCAGTCGGGAAGAGATCCGTAACGCTGCGATCATGTACGCCAATACGGTCGGCATGGGAACTGTCGGCAAGGCCGGGTTGACTGTAGACATGATACGACAGAGAACCGATCACGCATTCGACTCGTTGCAACCGGTACAGGGAGATCCTGCGTCTATAGATTTGTTCAATTCGATGGAAGACAGGGTATCTAACGCGATGGGTGTCGATCAGCAGGGCATCGGCGGGGGCCGGTATTCCAACCTGTTGGATGTGCTGAACCAGTCCTACTCAACACAGCGAGCGATGCGTGTCTGATCTTGCACTAACCGAAGAGTACGCCGCTACAGGTGGCGAGTATGTACCGTCGTCAGCCGAAGGTTCTTCAGTAGGTCTGTCTGATAAGGACAAGGGGTTTTATACAGACATGCTGGCGCAGGCGCTCATTGCTGGCGTCCAATCAGTTGCCCCGTCTATAACACCTACTGAACATTGGCACGCTCAGAACGCACCAAGCGAAATCATCGCTGGTGCTACGGCGTGGCTTCAAACAAACGTCGATGAAGAATGGTCGTATGAATTCTTAGAAGATTTGATGACAGGGTTTAATATTAACGAGGGGTTTGAGCATGCGTGGGCGCAGATACTCCCAGAGACACCTCAATGGAATATACGCAATGTTCTTGCTGCTAATAACCCGATCAGTTTTGTTTCTGATCTATGGCGAGAGTTCCCGATAGAGATCGGGTGGCTTGGTATAGGTACCAGAGACAAGGGTGAAGGCTACCGGGGGCGCATGGAGGGTCGCGGAACCAATCCGTACACTTCGACTCCACTTGGTAACTTGGTAGGTGTCCATGATTGGGCAGATGCTATTGATATTACATTGGATCTTCTTGACCTTGGCATGTTCACAGGTGGGACGGTCATACGAACTGCTGTTCGTGGTGCCCTTCTTAGGGGTGAACGACGGGTTGTTGCCAAGATAAAGGATAAGGTTGCACGGAACATACCGGTATCGGTATTTGAGCAGCAACGTCTGGCTGATTTCCACGCATTTGAGGCCGCTCATGCCGTGGAGGTCCGTGTGTTGGACGGCAAGGTAATGCAGCCGGATGAAGCAGCGATGGTTGAGTCCACCCGCATTTTCGGTAAGGGACAGTTCGGTCAGGGCTGGACATCTGGTTATGCTGAACGGGCAGCGTTCGAACGGATGGTTCGTCCACCAAGTGTGGGGCCGGATGAACTCTTTGTGGGTGATGCGCGCATGGATCCGACACGGGCGTTCGGAGATGGGCTGCATGTATCTGAGCATGTAATACAACATCACAGTCGTTTGATGGTTGTGGTTCGGAAAACGGATGGGACATTACAGCCGTTCTACCGGTCCAGTGGGTGGAACAGTGGGATGGAGGGTGAGTGGCTGCCCTTCGATGGGCTAGGTGCCCATCATATGAGCGATCATTGGTATAGGAAGGATCGGTTTGGTAATCCCAGTCCTGACTTGCATCGATTTGGTTCGGAAGAGAACTTTGTTATTAGTCGCCAGTTGGGCGATGAACTGGCTGGCTTCCAACCGGTAGGCGGGTCACATATGGGCGCGGTTCCTTTGGAGGAGGCTGCACCAAATCTCATCGTGATGGAATCTCCGGGTGATACCCTTCTTGACTACACAGTTTACAATGAAATGTTGGGTACTCATGTCACTAAGCAAGACTATTTAGATAATGTAATTATGAAATATTCGCATGTAGAGGGAATACAGCCAAGCCCCATGCGGAAGCCGCCGGAGGAGCCGCCCTTGGAGGGTCCACCCGGTACGCCTGCGTCTGGTCGGGCACACCATGAGGAGGGATGGCCTGCGGCGGGTGGCCCCAGATCAGTAGAAAACGATCCCGGTTGGGTTAGTGACTTCCATCCTGATTATGACGATAGTTGGATGACTTTGGCTGATATCGCAGAAATACGAGAGGTACCGCCATTAGGTGTGACTGATGAGATGCTGGCTGATGCTGTAGATATAGGCATGATCGAACAGGCGAATGCTGATGGGCTTCAGGCAGAACTGCGAGAGCGGAAACGGATAGTTCTAGAGGGGTTGGAGGGTCCACCCGGTACGCCTGAGCGGGAACCTACCGGTAGGGTGGACGACGATTTAATAGATAGATACCCGCAGGGGTACATGCCAGAGGATTTCGTGTTCAATGAACCAATAGCGCACCCGGCTGACAAGCCGACCCCCGCAAACTCGCCTATCGAACGGCTAGTTGAGGAAGGTGAGATTACACGGGATCAGGCAGATGCCCTCCATGAAGGCGTAGACCGTATTCGCATCCAATCGCAGCAGGCGAACGACGCTGTTCCTGAAGCGACTATTGACAAGTACGCTGGCTTAACAGGTACCGTTGAAGAGAATAAACAACATTTGTATGCGTGGAGTCGGAGAATAAATGAGTTGTTCCCGGCTGGTAGGGATGCGATGGAAAGCGGCGACGAGATGATGACATGGGCTTTCCAACAAGAGATGGACGCGATCCACGCAGAGATAGAAGAATATGTTGCACGCTTTCCCAGCATACGGGAAGATACCGAGTGGTCGGGTATGCGAGATCAGATAGCAGCGTATCGACACTGGCGGGCGGCAGAACAGCAACGGCGTGGACCTGCATTTGATGAATCTCCGGTCCCTGACGATGTGTCAGCCATACGGTCAGGGAATTTGGTTCACGGTCTACCTGTTGAGAATATAGAAGAGATTCTTGAATATCTAAGTTATACCGCAGCACGGCTTGAGCAGGCGCTGGAAGAGACATTGCCGTGGGGGGCGTGGAGTCAAGCATCTTCGGATACGGCGATGAACGCGAT
>NZER01000104.1 GCA_002690445.1 Candidatus Pacearchaeota archaeon | reverse complement strand
ACTTATATCAACCAGCCAACCGCATAGAAACGGATATCAAGGGTGACCATATAGACCCTGTGAGGTATCAAGAATGGGTTGGAGAATGGGTTGCTAATATTATTACATTACTTGCAAAACACAACTCCATTTATATATGTGGCAACTACGAATCGTTAATAAAGCTATATGGGATGGGCTCTGTTAAAATCTCTAATATGTTGGTGTGGGTTAAAAATAATATGGTGCTAGGTAGGCAAGATTACCAAGGCCGTCATGAGTTTATTGCATATGGTTGGTATGGACAGCATAAATGGTATGGTGACAGGAAACAGACAACAGTATTAGAATATAACAAGCCATTGAAGAGTGAGTTGCACCCTACACAGAAACCGATAGAATTGATTGAGGGTTGTCTTAATAATAGCTCTTTGTTAAAACACGTAATATTAGACATATTCGGCGGCTCCGGCTCCACTCTAATAGCCTGTGAGAAGCTAGACCGCAAGTGCTACATGATGGAGATAGACCCTCATTACTGTGATGTAATAATCAAGCGGTGGGAGGACTTCACGGGTGAGAAGGCAGTGAAATGTAATGGCAACTAAAAAAGAGCTTAATAATCTATCTAAAAAAAGAAAGAACACCGCCGAAAGAATAATCAAAGCGTTGGAGGGAACGCAGGGCTTACTCAGTCTAGCAGCTCGAAGGGCTGGGGTATCATATACCACGGTAAAACGATACGCCGCCGAGTTCCCAACAGTTAAAATAGCCGTGCAGGATGCCAAGTCCTCTACGTTGGACTTTGCAGAAGGCAAACTGTATCAGGCTATAGCACAGGGTAATCTAACAGCTATCATCTTTTACCTTAAGACTCAAGGCAAGGGTAGGGGATATATTGAGCGGAACGAGATAACAGGGGAAGATGGCAGACAGCTAACCACTCCAGAGGTAATATTTCATTTCTCATCCGAGAAAGTAATCAAGCCTCCTCGGAACGGGGAAGACAAAGAGGGAGTGCAGAAGATATTAAGTGACAATGGCGACAACGGCCATTAACGTACGCCCCTTTGGCGACGGAGACGGGCAAGAAGCTATCTTAGGGGACTACAGGGCTCGCACACTGGCGGCAATAGCGGGTACAGGTGGAGGGAAAACCGTTCTAGGGTACTGGTGGCTGTGGCTGCGGATGAAGAAGTACCCAGGCTATGGCTGGTTGGTCGCCGAGCCGACATTTAATATGCTGGCGAAGATATTACTAAACTCCTCCGACCCTAACAGGCCAACACTAGAGCAATGGTTTGAGATGGTCGGATGGCACCCTAATTATAAAGCGGTGGATAAGATTATAGAAACTGACTATGGAAAGGTTTATTTGGCTAGTGCAGATAATCCAGACACTATGCAAGGTGCAGCCGTTAAAGGGGCGTGGTTGGATGAGGGTGGTATGATGAGTCTAATCGCTCACCAGACAGCCTTACAGCGTGTGTCCTTATTTGATGGGCAGGAACTAATTACTACTACTCCCTATAACAGGGGATGGCTCAAGTCGGAGGTAGCTGACAAGGCCGATGGTGATTATATCCACGTTGAGACGTGGAGTAGTCTGGATAACCCCGCTTTCCCCGAAAGCGTCTATGAAGAAATGAAGAGCGGTCCAAATGCGATGCAAGGCTACCGCTTCCGCATGATGTACGACGCCGAATTTGAACGACCAAGCGGGATGATTTACGATAGCTTTAATTCTGAGAAATGTGTTATACCTCCGTTCCAAATATCGCAATCATGGCCTCGCTATGTGGGGATTGATTACGGGCCAGTTCATACAGCGGTTCTATGGTTTGCGAAAGCACCCAACGAGTACAAAGGCTGGCCATCTGGAACGTACTTTACTTACAGGGAATACTTAGAAGGGAACAAGAGCATAGCCCAGCATGTCAAGGACTTGAATGCTTTAGGAGCTGGCGAAGATATAGTCCGCAAGACGGGGAGTGCGGTGGCAGCTGAACGTCAATGGCGGCGTGAGTATAGTGAAGCTGGCTTCTACATACAGGAATGTAGTATCAACGACGTTGGAATAGGCATTGACAGGGTCTATGCCTTGCATTCCCAAGATTTGATTGTTTATTTTAATACCCTGAAGCATACGTTGAGTCAGAAAGAAGATTACAGCCGAAAGCTGGACACAAGCCAGAACCCCACAGACGAGATTGATAAAAAAGCTCAATACCATTTCATGGATGCAGAACGATATATTATTAGCGATTTAGCTAGTAGGAGACCTATTTTTGAGTATAATTGACTGGGCAAAAAAGCTGAATTATAACTTTAGATTGGGTAAAAGTGGGGCGGCCTTTAACACTATGGAATTGCCACCTGCTTTGAATTATGAGCAGTATTTACGGATATATGGACAAGTCGGTTGGTTGTTTGGTGCGGTGAGTATTATAGCAAATTCTGTCGCTGATGTAAGTTGGCATTTGAAAACTGGAAAGAAAGGCGATCAAGAAGAAATCTTTGAACACCCTATGCTTGATATGTGGCAATATGTCAACCCGTTCCAGACTAAGTATCAATTTATAGAACTGATACAGATGTATTTGGGACTGGTTGGCGAAGCCTTTATTGTGCTGAATTTTAACCGTCTGGGTGTACCTGCTGAAATGTGGATAGCTCCGCCACAATTTATGACTATCATACCTGACCCTAAAATTTATATCAGCCATTATGAATACAAACGGGGCGGAAGTATATTAAGGTTAGAGGTTCCTGAGGTAATTCACATATTCAGCCCTAATCCAAATAATCCATACAGGGGCATCGGACCAAGTCAAAGCATTGCTGTCGATTTAGACAGCGAACGGTACGCATCTCGCTATCAGCAACGGTTATTCTACAACGATGCTACCCCTGGCTTGTTAATCGAATATCCTGAAGTACCCGAGAAATCAGAACGGGATAAAATACGCAAGGAATGGGACGAAATCCATCGGGGTTGGCGGAATGCTCGCAAAACGGGCTTCCTGTGGGGTGGTGCTAAAGCGAATACAGTAGCTCTGACTAACAAGGATATGGATTTTATGAACCTTCGTAAGATAAACCGCGAAACGATACTTGGTGCTTTCCATGTGCCGACCAGTTTGATGGGTTTGTCTGAAGTTGGGAGTCGTGCCAGGGCTGAAGCTGATGAATATATATTCGCCAAATATACTATTAGACCAGCTCTAACCCGCATTCAAGAAGCACTCAATGAACAGCTTGTGCCACTTTTCGACGAAAGTTTGAGATTTGAATATGATGATCCTGTACCCACGGACAGAACGACCATAGTTGAGGAAGTGTCGAAGCTAGTTCCTTATGGCATAATAACCCGAGAAGAAGGAAGGCGGAAACTCGGTTATAATCCTGAACCAGCCAAGGGCGAAACCTTTTTGTCGCCAATGAACTTGTTGCCTTCAACTGTCAAGATGCTAGAAAAGCATAAATCATTCAACGAAGAACAAAAGGAAGCACGTTGGAGGGTTTATGCGAGCAAATCAGAACGGGAGGAAGTGCAATTCAAGCGGCAGTTTAAAAAACTGTGGGATGTTCAGGCTAGAGAAGTCGCTGAAGCTTGGGAAATATCGCAATCACTTGACCAGTCTTTTGACGACTATGCCGCGGTGAAAGAATGGACAGAAAAATTCGAACCCTTAATCACGCAGGTATTTACTGATGCTTTTGAACTGGCGACTTCGGGAGCTGAATTGATGCCTACACAATCAGGCCGTCCCGCATTCCAAAGGAGCAAGAGCGAAGGGATAACGAAGGTATTAAATCCGTTAGCCTTAGCCTGGATTGCTAATCGTTCTCTTACCTTGGCGCAGGAGGTGAACGGCACTACCAAGAAAGAATTAAGGAAAGAATTGGCGGCGGGATTTGCCTCAGGTGAGAGCACCGATAAAATAGCCCGTCGTATTAGAAGTTATTACCGTAACGATTACAAAAGGCGTGCCGATGTAGTTGCTCGTACCGAAGTAATAGCCGCAAATAATGAAGGGGCGTTAGAAGGTTACGAGAATGAAGGTATAACCCAATCTGAGTTTTATGCGGCCTTAGACGAACGGACTTGCGAAGACTGTATGGGCTATCATGCCCAGGTTTATCCTATAATGGAAAGCCATGGAATAATACCTATACACCCAAATTGTCGTTGCACCTGGGTGCCTATAGTGGATTAAGGAGGCAAAGATAGTGACAAGAGAAATTGAACTTGGTAAACCTATTTATAAGACATTTAGGGCTGAGGTAAAGGAGGTTGATGTTCAGACTGGTATAGTGCAAATGGCTATCCCTATCTCCACAACTGAAATGGATCGCGATAATGAAATTATCGCTAGCGGGGCTTTCAAGAAGAACCTAGCAACCTTTATGAAGCGACCTGTTTTAGTGAGTTCGCACAATTACTATGACTTACGTTCACAAATTGGCGAGTTCAACAAACTCAAGGCGGATGAAACTGGCTTATTTGCTCATGGGCTTAAATATTATATTGATGAGGGGAACGAACAAGCTGATTGGGCTTTTAAGTTAGCGAAGAAAGGCATGGCAGCCTTTTCTGTTGGCTTTATACCGATTAAATACAAAGTCGGTGAAAAGGAGAGCGAGCCTAAGGTGACGTATGATGAGGTAGAACTATTAGAGATAAGTCAAGTTGTCGTGCCGAGTAACCGTGAAGCTATTCAGGGTGTGCGGAGTAAAGGTGTCGATAATGTTACTGAGAAGTTGCTTGAGGAAATGGAGAAGGATAAAGAGTTAGTCACCAAGCCTGAAGAGACCGAGAACTGGCTTCGCATTCCTATCAAAGAGGAAGAAGGTGGACACGATGGGCATCGTATCCGCACGTTAGAGATTGATAAAGATAAGGGTATTAGAGCTCTTTACTGTGACCAATGCAAAGCAGTGATTACATATCTCTTTGATAAAGAAAATGGATGGACAATGGAGCAAGCTCAAGAGTGGGTAGAGGAGCACTATAAAAATGTTATAGTCTGGATCAAAGAGATAGTTGTGAATGAGGCTTTAGAGATTGATCTCGATACATTTCCTGAATGGCTCGAGAGGCAGAAAGAGTTACCAGTAGAAAATGATATAAGTCAAGCCAATATTGCTGATGAACTGGATTATATTGCTATTGCCATTGACCAAGTGGGCTTAAATGAGGATAATATAGCCATAGCATGGGAAGCGGTGAGGACAATAATGCGTGCAACGGGTAACGACATACCCGAAGATATACAAGCGAAGGTGGGAGTTGCTCTTAAAGCAAAGAACAAGTCAAGGCTAGAAGAAGTTTTGAATTTAGTCCAAGGAGTTCTAAATAGTGCCGAGAACGAACCCACCGAACCCAAAGAGACTGTTGAAACTGAAGGACAACAAGCCTTAAAGCCTGGAGAGATAAAGGCTGTTGTAAAAGAGGTTATACACGAATTACGGGGCCAAGTAACTAAATAAAGAAAGGAGTTGAACTTATGGAAGAGGAACGAAAGGAAGAAATCAAAGCTATTACCACGGCTATAATTGAGGAGAGCGGTTTGAAGGGCGTTGTTTCTAAGTTTAAGCCTGGTGAGTCTGTTGAACCGAATGATCCTGAAGTTACGTTAGCATCCGATCCTAATGATCGGCTTATGGCTGATGCGAAGGGTGGATTTAACGATTTCGGTGAATTTTGTGCCGCCATTGCTGGTCACGGAAGGAAATGGTATGGTGATGCACACCTAGAGAAGTTAACTAGGTATCGTGAAGCCATCCAGAAGACCGCTGGCTATATGGAAGAAGGCGACATGGAACAGGGTGGCTATTTAGTGCCTGAAGAATTTAGGGCGGAACTACTAATAACACAACTTGAGAGTGGCATTGTAAAACCCCGTGCTCGTCAAATTCCAATGAGCACAAATCGCATCGCTATTCCTGCTGTTGCTGATGCTGACCATTCCAGCAATTATTTCGGTGGCATAGTCGTTTATCGGACTGGTGAAACATCACAGAAAACAGCGACCAAGCCAGCACTAGGTAGGGTTAATTTAACCCTTCACAAGTTGACAGGCCTAGTTTATGTTTCAGATGAACTACTTGAGGATAGTCCGATCTCGGTGCCACCTATTTTATCGGCTATGTTTTCTCAGTCTATTGCTTTTGAGGAGGATGATGATTACTTAATGGGTGGAGGTGCTAACCGTCCTTTGGGAGCTTTCAATGCTTCCAACCCGTCAATAGTTGCGGTGGCTAAGGAAAGCGGTCAAGCTGCTACTACTATCGTATGGGAGAACATTGCCAAGATGTGGAGTCGATTACATCCCGCTTGCCATAGGAATGCTGTATGGGTAGTTAATCCCGACTGTTTCCCTCAACTGGCTTCAATGAGCCTAGCCGTGGGTACGGGTGGTCTTCCTGTATGGATTCCTGCGAATGGTGTAGCTGGGACTCCGTTTGGTACACTGATGGGTCGGCCCCTTCTCTTGAGTGAGAAGATGCAAACCCTAGGCACTCAGGGAGATATTGGTTTGGCTGACTTTAGTCAATACCTAGTAGCTGACAAGGTTGGTGGTGGGCTGAAGACGGCAACCAGCATACATATAAAGTTCGACTACGATGAGACGGCATTCCGCTTTGTCCTCCGCTATGATGGTCAACCTTGGTGGTTGAGTGCTATCACTCCGAAGCGTGGAAGCAATACCCTAAGCCCGTTTGTTGTAGTAGCCGTCCGAAGTTAATTCCGTTATCTTAAATGATTTAACGGAGATTACCTATAATATATAATCATTACAAATAACCAGGACTAAAATTTCAAATAAGGAGGACTGATATGGGCAAACCTATAGCTGATATGCTCAACTTTTATAATTGCTGCCCGTCTAGTATCGTCGCAGCCAATGAGGATATATTCAATGGCGATCCCTCCAGCGATGTTGTTAGTATGGCAAAATACGAAGCGTGTGTCTTTGTAATTGTTAAGAATGCTGGTGCAACTGGAACAGCGACCATCACCGTGGAAGCGTGTGATGATACTACTCCGACCACATCTACAGCTATCGCTTTCCGATATAAGGTATGCACAAGTGGGAATACTTGGGGGGCTTGGGCAGAAGCCACTTCATCAGGATTTACAACTACGGCTGGTGCTAATCAATGCTATATTATGCAAGTCCTAGCTGAGGATTTAGGCACAAGTGATCAGTTTGTACGGCTAGTAGCCACTGAAGTTGTTGATAGTCCGTGCGATGGTGCTATTCTGTGTGTCCTAGGTAGCCCCCGATATGCGATGGACGTCTTACCTGACGTAACTAGCTAGAGGTAATCAATGGGCAACAATAAGCCTAAAAAAAAGAAGAAGGCTAGGGAAGCGAAATCCCTAGCCTTCCCTAGGCGGGATAAAATGATGAAACACCCGTCTATTCAAAAGTAAATTCATACAAAGGAGAACCCTGGAATGAAAACAGCTTTATTCTCTAGGAAACAATCTGGCGGTGTATTCTCGATTGAAGACCAGACTTTAAGCACAGGTGACCGATGGTTTGTGGATAGCAATACAGGAACAGACGGGGCTGGTTATGGTCAGAATCCCGACAAACCTGTAGCCACGCTTGATTATGCCATTGGTCTAGCAACTACTAATAAAGGCGACATCATCTTCGTTATGCCAGGACATACCGAAACTCTGACATCCAAAGTTGATGTTGACAAGGCTGATATAAATATTATCGGGCTTGGGAATGGCAATCACAGACCACAGTTTACTGTTAATGCAAATATTGACGGGATTGATGTCGGTGCTGCCAATGTCAGGATAACAAATCTTTACTTCAACGAGGGCACGAATGCCAATACTTCACGCATCAATATTGGTGCGGCTTTCTGTATTATTGAGGATTGTCATTTTGATTGTGGTGCCAATGATCTTGAAAGCATTACTATCGAGGATGAGGGTGATGATTGCACGATTCGCAGTTGCACATGGCGTGTAACAGCCGATGGGCCTGATGCTGCTATTGAGATTGAGCATGCAGATACCGTGCGGTTAATCATAGAAGATTGCTTTTTTGATGGTGGAAGCGATGCCAACGGATGGGATGTCGGTGCCATTAACTCAGGCGTAGCACATACGCTTTGTTTGATAAGGCGTAATGTAAGTCTGTATGGACCAGGCATTATTTTTTCGGCTGGTGCCACGGGTATCATTGCCTTGAATATTCTTGGGGAGGGCACTCTTGCAAGTATGCTCGACCCGGGTTCTTGCATGTGCTTTGAGAACTATGAAGCCGATGCTGTTGATCAAAGTGCACGGCTGATCCCGACTGTTGTAGCGTCTTAATAATGCTCACTCATTAAGAGTGGGGCATTACCTCTAGGGTAGGGGGTGAGGATTTATTACTTGCCCCCTACCCATCGTAATTAAATTATAGGGAGAATGAAATGGCTGGAACAAATACAATCACCTATGATGAGGTTGGTGTTATCAAAAAAGTAATTATGACCTGGGTCTCTGACGCATCTGGTGATGTAGATAGCACATTAACTAAAAAGCTAAACGGTCAGATATTGCGTGCGGTACACGTGCCTGACAGTGGTGGGACACAACCTACGAACGCTTATGATGTTACTATTGAGGATACAGATGAACTTGATATATTGGATGGCACAGGTGCCAACATCTCCAATTCTGCCGCTTCTCAATTTTGTCCATCTGTAACTGATGGGAGTGCTGGCAATCAAGCACCTTGTGTTGTATGTAGCACCCTAGAATTAAAGGTTGCCAACGCAGGCAATGCCAAGGGTGGTAAGGTTATTCTTTATATGAGGTAAAAATGGCCACAACTAAAAATTTCCCATATACTTTCCCGTTTACGTTCACAAAGACTGAGGCAAAAATGGGCACAGCATTAACAGAACTTTTGCAGATATTGAAAGGCATACGTTTTCGACCGCACGAGGATATAACGCATTGCCCGAATTGTGGCTGGAACCTTCAAAGACATCCTATAACTGG
The DNA here is from genome assembly GCA_002690445.1 of Candidatus Pacearchaeota archaeon. The sequence goes on along the minus strand of NZER01000104.1, from coordinate 15,527 downwards.
TGAAAAGCATTGTCCATTGGGCGATTGGCAGGAAGGTTTAGGAGAACATCGTGACTAACGCTTATGCAGATTTGACCACGCTAAGGTCTGAAAGTTGGATAAATATTACCAAGACTGATGAGGACACCCGATTACGGACGCAACTTGAACAAGTGAGTCGTCTTATTGATGATTTGACGGGGCGCTTCTTTTATTGTTGGGAAGGCACTATGTATTTTAATGGTGCAGGAACCACTATATATCCTGAGGATATTTTAAGCGTAACCACATTTAAATTAGATGAAGATGGGGATGGCACATATGAAGAAACTATAGCTACAACCGATTACGTGCTTTATCCCTTAAATGATACACCGAAAACATGGGCTGAAATTTCAAGCAATAGTGAGTATGGCGGGTTTGCTAGCGGGATAAAAAAGGGTGTGGAAATAAATGGAGTATTTGGTTATGGCGATGGGGAAAGTGCTTCGCCTTACCATGATGCTGGGACTGATGTTAACGAAGGTTCAGGAGTGACATCAACAGCTGTTACAATTACAGTTGATGATGGTACTCAATTCGCTATAGCTCAAACGATTCGCATTGATAGTGAACAGATATATATTCAATCTATCTCAACCCATGTCTTGACCGTTAAACGAGGCGTGAACGGCACCACAGCGGCCACGCACGCTGACGACAGCGACATTGACATTTATGATTATCCCGAGCCAATTAGAACGGCTGTACTGATAGAGACAACTAGGCTATGGAAGCGTAAAGATGAAGGCTTTGTTACCAAGGTAATCGGCTCCTCTGAAACTGGTATATTGAAAGTCTATGATAAACTAGATCCATATACTGTACAGGTAATCGGACGTTATCGGAGATATGTGTAATGTTCGGGATTAAAGTTATTGCTGCTCATGTAGTTAAAGACTTAAAAGACAAACCTGTATCAAAATCTATTACCGATGGTTTACAAAAGTTAGTATTAAAAGTCGAAGCTTTAGCGAAGAAAAGCACTGTAGTTGATACAGGACGATTACGTTCTAGCATAACCCATAGTTTTGGGAAGAATGAAGCTCGTGTCGGCACCAATGTTGAATATGCTATTTATGTTGAATACGGCACGCAGAAAATGGAAGCTCGCCACATGGAAGGAGGATCAAAGGTATTAGGTCAAGGTATGATGGCATATACCATTACGCAAATGGACAAAGACTTACAGGATTTCGAGGTGCAAATAATAAAAGACGTTAAAGGGAAGATTGAGGGATAATGGGGCTTGAAGCGGTTGGAACTGGTCTAAAAACAGTTTTAAGTGACATCAGTGGATTGCGGATATTCGCACCGAACGAATTACCTGATGGTATCCCCGAGCTGCCCTGTTGCTTAATACTGCACGCTGGTACGAAATATAACCAAAGTTTTGGTGGAACTAGTAGTAAACAACAACATCGCTTCAGGGTTAAAATTGCTCTTACCAAACAGGATACACCGTCGGCTTTTAATAAGATACTTGATTATCTAGACATAACAGGTAGTTACTCGGTATATGCTAAGATTGAAGCTGATACTACGCTGGATGGTTCGTGTTCGGATAGCTGGGTAATTGAGGACACGGGTCAAGGAGGCTTTGTTTGGGGTGGAGTAACGTTTCTTGGCACCGAATTTTTAGTTGAGGCTTGGGAATAGGAGTTTGCAATGGGAGTAAAAGCGGCTAGTAATGCACAGATTTGGTTAGGAGGTTATGACTTGAGTGGCTTTGCCAACAAACTCACTCCAGAGTTGGTCGTTGAGTTGGAGGATGCCACAGTTTTGCAAAGTAGTGGACATATATGGAATGTAACTTTACTCAATGACAAAGTAGGATTTGATGCCTTTTATGATGTTGCAAGTGGGGCGGTAACGGAACGGCTAAATAATATGAGGGGAAATACCGACCAAATTAGCCTGATATTCGGCACAGCCCAGTCAAGTAAGGCAATAAGTGGGGATGGAGTATTCCAAGATACATATCCAATAGAGATACCTGTAGAGGGTTTGAGTAAGGTTGTCGGTGACATTAAATTCACCAATAAAGCTACTACGGGTTATTTACTCCAACCTAAAGAAACGAAGACCAGCGACGGCAATGGCACGGGTGTTGATGGTGGGGCTTCTAGTTCAGCTGGTGCGGAAGCTTATCTGCACGTTTTCGCTTGTGGCGGTGATGATGGACTAATTGTGAAGGTGCAAACTGATGATAATTCTAACTTCACAAGTGCCACAGATTTAATAACATTTACTACAGCTAACGGGATAACATCAGAAAAGAAAAGCGTAACAGGTGCAGTAGAAAGATATGTTAGAGCAAATTGGGCAGGCACGCCAACATACTCAGGCACTTTCGCCGTTGTTTGGTGTAGATTATAAAGGAGGATTGACAAAATGGGAGTAGAAGCTGGAAAGGATTGCGTGTTAAAACTGGATGATAGTGGGGATACCCAACGTACGCTAACCACGTATGTAACCAAAGTCTCCATGGATTTGAAAGGACATGGCTTAGTTGATGTAACGGCTATGAGTGCTAGCGGTCATACCTGGGCTAGTGACGAATTAGAGGATTGCACATTTAGTGTGGACTTCCTATATGACGATGGTTCGAACACGGTATGGGATGTGCTGACAGGTATTCGTGGTTATGCAACAGCCAGGGATTGGGAGATAGGTCCGAAAGGTAGCACGGGAGGCTATCCGAAATTAAGCGGCACTTGTTTCCTGGAAGGTTTGCCAATGGAGGTTTCGATAGGTGATGTAATTCGTTTACCCGGGGTACCCTTCCGTGTGAATGGCGCTGTTACAATTGGCACTTGGTAATCTTGACTATGGAGGTAGTGCAGATATGGCAAAACTGAAATTACCAGTAAGAACAGTTAGATTTAATTTAAAAGGCGATTATGAGGGCTGGTGGATGGATATGCGGACTAATCCGCCGATGGGACCATTTCTTGATGCTATAGTAGGTCTAAATAAAGCCGACAAGGATAAAGTGGAGGAAATACTTCCCCCGATGTTTGCCTTGTTGGAATTGGTGCTGGTTGATTGGAATGCTGTTAACGAAGAAGGCGATCCGTTAGCAAAAGGTTTAGAAGGTTTAAAACAATTACCAGTTGATATGTTGACTATCTTGGCTAATAATGTCGCTGAACAAGTTACACTCCCAAAAGTGAGCAATGGGACTTAGCGGAGGGCTTATTAAAGGATGGTAAGCCGTTGCCCGCCTTATATATCAAGGCTTCACTATGTCAACAATTCAATTTAACTCCAACAGAAGTCGAGGATAATTTTATGGAGTTGCTAAAGATGAGTGCTATGCTGAACATGGCTTATCAGCTTTTAAGCTCTTCGAAGGAGAAAAATGGCGGAAAAAGGTCAAGTTGATATTGTAATAAAGGGTCAGGATAAGGCTTCAAAAACCATGGGGATAATCGGCGGTAATGCGAAAGCCATGAGTAACAAAATCAGGAAAGCTGGTGCAGTTATGAGTGGGGTTGCTATTGGGGCTGGTGTTGGGATGGTTAAGCTAGTCGATGACTATAGCAAGGCTGGCGATGAAGTGGCTAAGATGGCCAAGAAAACTGGTTGGTCTGCAACAAGCTTGAGTGAAATGCGCTATGTCGCCTCATTAGCTGGCACTGACATAAAATCAATCGAAAAAGCTTCCAAAGGTATGTCTAAGGCGATTACTGGGGCAAGAGAAGGTCTGTCTACATACACTCGAGGCTTTGAAAGGTTGGGCATAAGTGTTACCGAGTTAGAGGGCTTGACACCTGAGGAACAATTTTGGGTATTGGCAGACGCCCTGGCTGACCTTGAGGACCACAACGATAAGGCGACCACAGCTATGGAGATATTTGGGAAAGCTGGTCAAGACTTGTTACCCATGTTAGAGGAAGGATCAGAGGCTATTGCCGAACAGAGGGAAGAATGCCACGAGTTAAATCTGGCTTTTAGTGACGAATCCGCCAAGGCTGCCGAGTCTTTTGAAGATAGTAAAACTAGGCTTGTAGGTGCTATGGTTGGTATTGGAGCTTCAATAGCCGAAGATTTAATGCCCCACATTGAGACCCTTATTAAAGCTTTGACTGAAAAACTAAAAGTAGTAATGCAATGGTTTTCTGAGCATCCCGAAATAAGAGATGCCTTTTTTAAATGGGGGGGAGTTCTTTTAATCCTAGCGGGTGTTGGTGGTCCTATTTTGATGCTTATTAGTGCCATGAGAGGGGTGATTTTATCGTTAATTGCTGTAAAGGCACTGATGGGGCTTTCTGGTTGGCTTCTGTTAGGTGGTGCTATAGCTGCGGCTGGTGCTGCGGCGATTGGATTGGGAGCAGCCTTAGGGATGGGACCTTTGGGGTTTTTAAAGAAGGATTCGGTCGTGCCAAAGCAATCGGGTGGAGGTTTTCCTGAAGAAATATTGCCAGAGCAATACGAGACTGAGGGTGGATCTGATGCTAGGCACGCTAAAGGTGTAGATTATAGCCAACACATGTACCCAGAGTCAATCATAAGATCAAGAAGGTTAGAACAGAGAGGGTTCCAATATGGTGGCGTAGTGCCTGGTCGTATAGGGGAACCGCAACCTATTATCGCCCATGGTGGGGAGCACTTTTTAGGACCTATTGGAAGACCGCAATCTGGCGGGATTAGTAGTGTTGTTATTAATGTATATGGTGATTTACTCACCGATGACGCATTGGAAGAAAAGATACGCTCAGCATTGATTAAGGTTCAAAATCGAAATGTTACGACAGGGATAGTATAATGGAGGGATAGTATAATGGCGAATGAATTTGCGCATGTAACTGTTGGAGTCCAATATACTCAAGCTGAATTCGAAGCTGTACAGAGACACAAATTTAATAGTCAAGCTACGGGTGATATAATGTATGCTTCATCGGCTGACCAATTATCAAGACTACCCAAAGGCACGCAGGGTTATCCGCTTGTCATGGGTGGATCTTCGGTGCCACAATGGGGTGGTTCTATACTTATTGAGGGCGGAACTTTTACCTTTAATGAAGCTGGTGCTAATTATGACTTTAGGGCAGAGAGTGTTAATAATCCTAATATGCTGGTAGTGGATGCGGGAGAAGATAGAGTTGCGATTGGAGGCGGAGCATATTCAGGTTTCATGAGTTTTCTGGAGGTTCAAGGCCATGCCAAGAGTGCTGATGCTGGCGAAGGTATAAGGAGAAGCTTATTTGGTAGTGATTATCAAGTAACTCCTGTTACCTCGGCTTCGATAGTGTGCACAGTAGAAATTCGTGAACCAAATATAGGCGGTGCTGTTAATCCAACTAAGGCGGCTTCCCTTTATGTTCTCAATGCCCCAAGTGAAGGTGCTTCTAATGCCGCTATTTGGGTAAACGCGGGCGATATGAAGTTTGGTGGAAGTGTTGACTCGGCCTCCGTGGCTGACCAAGTGGCTTTAGGTGGATATGAAATATCTGCTGGTAATCGTGCTTTAGCAATCAGCCAAGAGGCCGCTGTAGCTGTTGATACTGATGAAACTAAATTCTCCCATAAGCTACCAGTTCGTATCAATGGTTCTACATACAATATTATGTTGACAACTTCATAATATATGGGGGTAATGCGAAATGAAACGGTTCAAGAACACCACATTGATTGGGCAAGGTGGAAATAAGATCCAATACGCCAAACAAAAAGAGGGTACGGAAGGTAGTCCATGTAAAATATGCGGACAGCCCAATTTAGAATGGGTTGATGCCAAACTTTATAATATCCTAGCTGTCATTCTTAATAATACGCCTATAAAAACAATGCCCGATAGTATTCAAGGCGGGCGGTTAGCTGATGTCCTGGAAGAAGTTGAAAAGAAGAAGTTGGCATTTATTGAAATAGAGGAAGGTGTGCATGATTGGTTGAAACCAATTGTAAAAGAAATAGCCCCGCCGATATTCCGCCTTGGTGCCCAATATATTTATGACCACATTTGCGGAGGCTTTGAAAAGGAACACCAGCCCGAAAGGGAAAAGAGCAAGGCTAGTTAAGGCTTATACTATTCGTTACTTATTTAAGGGGTCTAGATTTCGATTTGAGGGCTCCGTATTTACTAAAGAAACTAAAGTGAGTTAATTCGTGCCTTCTAAAGATTTCCCATATACTTTCCCGTTCTATTTTGCGGATTATACAAAGCCCGTTATTCAGGTGCGTGTGGCTTTTGGCAGCGACCCATTTGATATAGCGCCAACCTGGACAGATATATCATCTGATGTTATTGCTTTCACAACTAGGCGAGGCCGACAGCATGAATTAGACCGAATTGAATCAGGTACAGCCACGATTATATTAGATAATTCAAGTGGCAATTATTGGAATCTAAATGCTGGCGGAAGCTATTACCCGAATGTTTTACCTGGCAAGCGTGTTAATATCGGGGCTGATTTTCAAGGCACTAGGTATGACCTTTATACAGGCTTTGTGGAATCCTGGGCTCCTAGTTGGTTATCTAAGGGAGGCAAAGTGCCAATAGTTAGACTTACTTGTGCCGACCTACTTGCGAACTTGTCTAGGTGTTTAATCAACAGTGCAGGGTATGCTCAAGAAGTAAGTGGCGATAGGGTCAAGAATGTGCTTGATGATTTGGGCTGGGTCGAACTATGCGGATGGGATATTGATGCGGGTCAAACAATATTGCGGGCAACAGGTGCTTTAGAAAATGAAAACGCTTTGTCGCATTTACAGCTGTTGGAGACTACGGAACAAGGCATTGTCTTCCAAGCTCCTAATGGCGATATTGTATTCCAGGATAGGTATAAAAGGCTAAAGACACCATATACAGAAAGTCAAGCAACTTTCGGCGATGACAGCGGAGAGATGGAATATACAGGCTTAGAGCCGAGTTTTGATGCTACTTACATTTATAACGATGTTCGGATAACACGTGAAGAAGGCGCCGAGCAGACCGCGAGTGATGCAACTAGTCAGAGTACTTTCGGCAGGCGTTCTTTGGCACGTGACGGGCTTTTGATGATCACGGACGCTGTAGCATCAGACCAAGCCAACTATCTATTAAGCCAATATAAGGATCCAGCTTTACGGGCTCAAGGGCAAGAAATAATGCCCGAAGCCAATTTCACAAACCTATTTCCTAAAGTATTGAGTTACGATATAAGTACCCGAATAACGCTACGATTGAACCAAGCTAGTATTGATCGTGATTATTATATAGAAGAGATTGCCCACACTTACGATGCCCGCCAAAAATCATCAGGGTGGAAGACAACTTGGAAATTAAGTGATGCAAAACTAGTTGAATATTGGGCACTGAGTGTGTCAGGCTTTTCAGAGTTGGGCGATACAACTATGCTTGGCTTTTAGGAATTTATATGATAACGGGGAATTCCTGGTTTCAAAGTAGTTGGGCTATCAGATGGGAACTTAAGGTTGTATCAGTATTGGTACAACATAAATTACCTATTATTTTAACTGTGAGTAGAGCCAAGCCCTTATTGGCTTATGTGGATCATGGACGGTGGATTGTTAGATGTGAATGTGGCGGGGCTGAACTTGCCTGGGAAGAAGGTTTGATGCTGTGTCATTCCTGTTTCAATTCAAAGCAAAGACAGCAATTAAGGCGCACCAAATTCCCACCTAATAGGCAGGCGATTGAAGTATTACTTATGAAACGACCATATGAGAACCGTAACTGGTTTCCATATGAAACCTTAAATGATTTAGAGACCGAAAATCTGGCACATAAAAAGGAACTATTAGAGGTTTAAGATGGCATGGACGGCGCCGACAACAAGACAACCTGGCGACATAATAACCGCCGCTATTTGGAATACAGACCTAAAGGATAACTTAGTTTATTTGAAGACTGAGGCTGATAAGATTCCAGGATTGGCAAAAATAACTTGGATTGGAACAACGGTTAGCCTATTAGCATCGTTAAATGTTACCGCTAATGTTACATGGGCTAACATTGATATAACTGGTAGCTCAAGTGCTGATACTAGATTCGCTATTATCCTTTTGCGTATTCACTTAGATTCAATAGCTGGGGCTGGTGAATTTGGAGTGTTAAGCGTTCGTAAAAATGGCGATACCCCAAGCCAAATGCCTAGAATTTCAGTTGACGCAGATAATGGCGATATTGCTGGTGCAGACCGATATCAAACGGTCATTGTTGGAACCGATACGGGACAGATATTTCAATATCAATATGCTGAAACGGGCACACTTCAAGTGGATCTTTTTATTGATTTACTCGGTTATATTGAGGAAGTGCAATAATGGGTTGGACAAACCCGACGACAAGGACAAGTGATGAATTTATTGAGACCTCGGATTGGAACACGGATTTAACCGACAATCTCGATTATCTAAAGGCGGAAGTTGATAAATTATCTGGCACTCATCAAATAATTTGGAAATCAACGCCAGATACATTGTTGGATATTCCTGCGGGAATGGGTTATCAAACGTCCTCTATTCCCTGGACGGATTCTTCGGTTGCCTCAGAGGCTCCTAATGCTACGATCATTTGGATCCATATTGCGGCCGCAGTTAATGCTATAGCGGCGCCTGGCGATAGTGTTTCGCTTGAATTTAGGAAGAACGGTGATACACCCGATAAAAACCCTATAGTGTATATGAGTTTTGAAAATGGTGATACATCGGGGCAATACAATTATATTATAGTGGGCGTTGATAGTCAGATATTTGAATATAAAGTAACCCTATTAGGAAACGGTGAAGTTAGCTTTTTAGCATATCTGCTCGGCTATGCGGAGCCAGCATCATAATGTACTTTGAATTTTTAAAAAGGTGTTAGCTTAATAAAGCGACTAAGTGCGAATAAATTGGAGGTGTTGAAATGCAAGTAAAAAGCGAGGAAAAGGGGCAATGACCGAGGTAGCCGCTTGGGCTGGTATCGTCCTCTTATTTATTGGGAATGTGACTGGCTGGGTTATTATGATAGTTCGAAGTAGCCGCTCTGTTTCACGACGTGAAGGCGTGTTAGATCAAACTATTAAAAAATTACCATGCCAGAAGGATGATAAGTATGAACAAAATCTGGGATCTCTTGTCCAAGCGGTTCAACAAAACGGCAAGCGGTTAGACCGTATAGAAAAAGTTGTGAACTCTCGCCCAGACTAACCACAATCAATTTCTGACGGGTTTTAGGTCTTGGGAAGTACTAACTATTCAAACGACATTCTAATAGTGTTATTTTAAGGAAAGGGCTGGCTTTAATAGGCCAGCCCGTTTTTTTGTGCTCATTTCCAATTCTTTTGCCAATTTTGCAAAAAATAGTTAAAAAAAGGCTCTCAAGCACTTGACAAATGTCAACAACCTGTATATAATTAGGGTAATAAGTTAAAGGAGGGAGCCAATGAATGACCATCTAACCACAATATATAACCGCCGAATCAATCGCCTTACAGTAGAAATTGAACAGCAAACAGAAAACATTTGCGAAAAACGACAGAAATTGGAGACTTTACTATATTGGCAAATGGCCAAGATGGATAAGAAGAGTTGGGCTTGCCAAGATGGCTAAGCAGAGTTGGATGCGTAATGGTATATGCTATAACTTAAAAATTGAAATATGAGAGGCTAATAATGAAAGCTAAAGATTGGGCTACAGAGTTAATCAACAAAAGAAACCGTCTATTGATAACAAAAAGAGGGCTGGCAGCCTTCACTTGGGTCGAGTATAAAGGCGACTGGCAACATTGGATTGATTATTGCAGGGCAAATAAAAACTAAAGGAGGTGAACACAATGGGAGACAGAGCACATATTTTAATGAAGGGTGAAGGTGTAAATCTGTATACACATTGTGGCGGTACTGGGCTTGACGGGGTTGTTTTATGCTGATCGACAGTATTAAGGCCAACCAAAAAGCAAGGGGATGGAATGCCACGGAATTATCACGACAACTTAGAATTAGCCCGAGCACTTGGAGTCGTATTTTGACTGGTGAAAGACGGATCGGCTTGCAATTCCTACGGGCTGCCGCAAAGACATTCCCTGAATTACATTGGGAAATAGCCAACTACGTTTTGAAAGGAGATAACCATGACGGTAAAAGGGACTGACTATTCAAAGTCGGCCATAGATCTAACCAATTCCAACGAAGTGTTAAATCTTCTCAATGAATACGGCAACGCATTGGAAGCTGAAGATATTGCCCAACAGGCGGTTTTAGAAACCGCTGAAAGCAAGGCATTTTATGATGCCCTTCATACTTCCAAAAAAGCTAAGGAAGCTGTCAAGGTTGCCATTGACCGTTGCGGGAGTTTTCAAGATGTTGGGAAAGGGCTCTATGCATTGAAACAGCGTAAAACATCAGTAAGCTATGATCCCGTTAGGGTTCGTGAGTTTATTCCAGATGCTGTTGCCATGGCCATTATTGAAACCGTGCCCAACAGGAAGATTGATGGTTTGCTCAAAGGTAAGATGATTACCGAGGAACAGGCTTCCAGTTGTCGCATTGTGGCAGAATTAGCACCAGCCTATATCATTGACATTTTAAAGGAGGGAACCGATGCCGATAAAGGGATTAACAAGACGCTTGCCGAGGGTGGGCAAAATTCATCTAGGGATAATGGCCCAAAACGCCAAAGGCGTAAAGTATCCAAAGGCAGTTGATTACTTTGTATTCCCACCCGAGCATCCGCAACACGATGAACTGGTTGCCGTGTTTGGTGATAAGCCTAAAGAACTCCGCATAGTATTTCCCCTCGATGAAGAAGGTAAATTCGCCAGCCAATTCTATCGCTGTTATTCCAAATCCAGGGGCCTAATTTGTAAAGGCGATGGTGAGATAGCCCTACGGATGGTTGATGCCCGAACAGGCAACATGGCTGATCGTGATACCAAAGAAGTGACCATGAAGGAAATTCCATGCCAAGGTAGGGACTGTCCTGATTACAAGGGGAAATGCAAGGAGTTGATGAACTTGCAGTTTATCCTTCCCGAGATTAGTGGCCTGGGCATCTGGCAAATTGACACATCAAGCATCAACAGTATTCGCAACATCAATGGTGCCGTGGATTTGATCAGAAGTATTTATGGGCGTGTTCGTATGGTGCCACTTATTCTTGCACTTGAGCAAATAGAAGTTATCAATCCCGACGACGGCAAGAAGAAGAACGTGTGGGTACTCAACATCAAGAGCACGGAGAAGATGGTTGAGGCGGCGGTTAAGGCCCGTATGGAACCGTTAAAACTAATAGCGGGCTGGTGTGGAGAAAGTGGAGCCGAGAACTTTGATGAAATAGATACGCCGACACCCGACGATGAACGGCCTGGCCTGGTGACTCCCGATTGGGAAGGAAATGAAGGCGAAACCGTTGCAGAGGGAGCCAAGCGGAAACTTGAAGATGCCGCCAGGGATGCCGAAGAATTGTGGCCACCTGACGGGCCCAAGGCAATCGAGGCTAAAAAATATAGCATATACAATTACTCATCCAAGGAACAGGCTGAACGTAGTGAAACCGTTTGGCTTGCCGATGGTGTGCCAGCTAATATTCAGGGCTTTTACAACTGGATCACCAGCCATGGGAAAAAATTTACCCGAACCTGGTTCCTGGCGACCTTTGATTACAAAGAAGAAGGTTTGAAGGACGTGGAAACTTTGAGGCGGGCGTTTGAGGAAGTAAAAGCAATATGCGGATGGGAGAAATAAATTGCAAATAGCGGTTAATCTTCCACCAACAAAAACCCCGACATCACCCTGGGAGCCAACCCCTCCCCGGGAAACCATCGATGTCACTAAACCGACAGCTGAAACAAGTGAAGAGGTGATTGTTAAAACGGAGATTGAGGGCGGCCATGTCCTGGAAATAATTAGAGTTCATGAGGGGATATATCAACACCATATTGTTTACTACACCGCCCCCAATGGCCAAAAACAGAAAATATTTGCGAAAAACGACAGAAATTGGAGACTTTTGAGTGATGCCTGTTATCTCCTCCATGCTTACTTAACCAAGATACTGAAAATATATTAGGAGGGAACCTATTGGAACGCAAACGCTATGACAAAATCTGGAAGTGCTGGTATAGACCTGAATTTTCTGATAATCTTCAAACATTGTGTAAACGTTGCAATTCGGGGAAGGCAACATGAGCAAAGACGCATATTATTTTTCACATGATGCCAATGCCAGGAATGATCCCAAAATAATCCAGATGTTAAGTGTCTATAAAGCCGAGGGCTATGGTTGGTATTGGATGCTGATTGAAATGATGCGGGAACAGGAGAATTATAGGCTTTCTATAAAAAGTAAATACGCTGTTAATGCATATGCACGTGAATTAGATGCAGATGCAGAACGGTTGCAACAATATATTGATGATTGCGTTAACGAATTTACTTGTGATGGCAAAGGTATATTTGATAAAAACGATGAATACTTGTGGAGTGAAAGCCTTTTACGTCGCATGAAAATAAAGGATGGTATTGCCGAAAAGGCTAGACAAGCCGCTTTAATACGGTGGGGCAAAGTTGAAGATGAAGCTGAAACAAGCGAAAGCATAGCACCCGCATCAAATAAAGATGCGTCCGCTATGCAAAGAAAAGAAAGAAAAGAAAGGAAAGAAAAAGAAACTAAAGAAAATAAAGATACCACCACTATTGCTGGCCATGAAGTTGAAGCTAATTGGCTTATAGATTTAAACCAGGAATTTGTCGAAATAGACTTTTACCAGGAACTTAAAAAGTTTGAGGATTACTGGACGGGTGGAAGAAGGAAACTCAAGAACGTACGGCTAGCCTTGCGTAAATGGATGATTAAAGCCATGGAGTTCTTTAAAGAAAAACATCCTGGAACTGATACTAAATTCACTAAAGGTAAATACGGGCATATGGTGGCGACAACGACCGCGGACCTTGAACGGTTACGGACAGAAAGGGCCAGGAGGAATCAATGACAGAACAAGAACCAAGAATAGTCAAGTGTAGTGTAGCATCTTGTGATAAGACCTTACCGACATCCCCAAAAGACCAGCCACCGCTCTGCCCAGAGTGTTTGTATTTTATGGAGCGGTTTATTTATTTTGCCACACATATAAAGATTGAACGAGGTCGCTCCGCCTATGGTTTGATAACACCTGGGCATCAGGACTTCCAAACCAGTCTTAATGGGAAGGAAATACCACAGAAAAAGGAGTAATATAATGACAGATAACTGCACTAAACGGTTTCACTCACCCTGTTCCTTAATAGATACCTGTGAGAAATTAGAGATGGTGTTGGATAAAGACACGCTTGACGCCCAATATATTGAAGCTATGAGAGCTATTTGTTGTAAGTGTAAGGAGCAATGCAATGAGAATAAATGATAAAAAATTAAAATTCAATATGCTTAATGAAATAGCGATTGAAGAGTGTCCGCCTTCAATAAAAGTAATTGTCGAACGGTTATTGAGTGCCTTAAATGTCACTAAAGTCGGGAATTATAACAAAATGACCGAACTGGACAGGTTGCTTACGTTATTATATTGGGAGACTTACGATGGTTTGAATATATACCTTAATTTAGATAAATTTGATGAATGGTACAAAGAAAAAGCGACAAATCCAGATTTAATCAGCCGAGCCAGGCGGTGGCTTATTGAGAATCGTTATATTATAGCGAAATCGTCAGCAACTAAATGGGCTCAACAGGCTGGCGACAACTGGATTAAAAGTTATATAAAGTAGACAAAAGATGAAAGGAGGGATGAGATAAAAGGCGGTGATAGTTTAATGGCAGAACACTTAACTAGCCAGTTAGGGGGAGGCGGTTCAATTCCGACCTCACCGCTCCAGTTTGCTGTAAGGCAAATTCCCAAAGAACAAACGAGAGAGTGGATACTTAAAAAGCATTACGCCAAAAGAATGCCACAAATACAATTGGCCTTTGGCTTATACGATATTGCGAGTGTTCTTCGGGGAATTTGCACCTTTGGGCTACCGCCCAATCAGAACATAGGTCTTGTGTGTGGCGAGAATTACAGAAATAACTTTATTGAATTAAATAGACTGGTTTTGTCTGACAATACCCCTAATTTAGCTAGCTACTTTGTGTCTAAATGTTTCAAGCACTTAGATAAACCCATTATTGTTGTGTCCTACTCTGACCCTAACTATGGACATTGCGGGTATATTTATCAGGCCCTCAATGCCCTATATACAGGTTATGGGGGTGAAAATAAGGAGTATATATTCCAAGGTAAAAGATATAACTCCAGACACATTAAGGGTTATTGGTTCGAGGGTCGTGGGATAAGATTCAACTATTCCAAAACCATTGATGAGCAATTCCGAGCAATTGGCGGAGAGGTGAGATTGGTTGCACCCAAACACCGCTATATATTTTTATTGGGCAACAAGCGTGAGAAGAAAGCTATGCGTCAAAACTTTAAGTGGTCGGTATTGCCCTATCCCAAGGGGGACAATCAAAGATATGACGCAAGTTATAAGCCTGTCACCCAAGGAGTATTTAATCTTACATAACCACTATAGTGCGGCTGAAAGGAGGAAGAAATGCTATTAAGTTGTGAGGGGTGCAAGAAAGATTGCGAGTATTGCTGTATTTGGATATGGGTTACAGAAGTGAAATCTACTGGTGATATGTCGGGGTGGTATTAGTAGCCATTGCTTAATAGGAGGGAGATATGAAAGAACAAATAAGCCAAAATACATACATTACAGACAGACCGAACAAGATATTGGCACAGATATTGGGGGAGGTAGAAACCAAGAAACTTGAGGAGGTAGAGAATGAAAGAAATACTTGCTTTAATACTACACATATTCAGGAAGATACCAGTTAAGAAGAAAGAGGAGACGCCTAAGAAGAAAGAAGAGACGCCTGTGTACAAACCAACAGTGGATATTCCCTCTCCATCTGATATTGTGCCCCCGGGTAACATAGAATATTATCCCAATAGTGGGTCTGTTGATATTCTCTTGGGCGGTCTTAATATTCCGTTCACCGAAATGCCCAAGGTATGGTTGACCACAGTGCAGGATACTAACTCAATGGATGCAGTGGTGGATTATGGACACACCTGTATCCTGGTAGAAGGCTCAACTGAAGCCGATAAGAAGATTATGCGTGATTATCTACAGGTGGGTGAGGTGGTGGTGTATCAGATGAAGAAAGGAGGGCGAAAGATAATCCATAGGATAATTGACATAGTCTTTGATGTAGAGGGCAGGTACTATACTCTACAAGGTGATAACAACTCACTCCCTGATTCTGCTGTTGTGCGTGACAAGCATATTCAGTGGCTTTTGATTGGCGTAATCTATTAAGAAAGGAGGTGAATAATGGGAAACAAATGGACATCTAGGAAGTTCTGGGAAGCTATGATGGGGGAGGTATCTGGCATTGTTGCCCTAGTCTTTGGCGTAGCTGAGGGCGAAATGGTAACAACTATTGCTGGTGCGGTAATCATCATAGCTGTAACTCTTGGCTACCTGAAAGCCGAGAAAGATATTGATGTAGCAAAAGTCAACAAGGGGGACTAAGT
>NZER01000103.1 GCA_002690445.1 Candidatus Pacearchaeota archaeon | reverse complement strand
GTGTCTTGAATCTCTGCACTACTACCCTTACGTTTTCTATCTTCTTTAACTTTCCCAACTAATCGGTTAGTAAATGAATTTTGGTCTACCGCAGCTTGGTCTTTCATACCTTCCATAGCATGTTCCTTCGGTTCTACTGGATTAGGATTATCAGTTTCCCTTCGTTTTTTCTTCCAATCAGGTTCGTTCTGAAGTGGCCCCATAAATCCATGACCAGCAACAGAATGAGATTCCTGCTTCATCATTTTCTGTTCGGGGCTATTTTCCGTTACAAAATCTACTAAATGGTCAACACCACGTTTCTTCTTCTTCGGGCTACGATTATCCCCATGCGTTCTAGTGAACCCACCAGGGTTATTAGAAGTCCAAACCGTGCCACCTGTCTCGCTTCCAAAGCCAACACCACCACCATCTTCCTTGTTAATTATATTAGATAATTGCATATGAACTTCATCCTTGGCTAATTCTGTAACGAATAGCCTGCACCAATGTTCTGGATTAATATCACCTTTAACCAATTCACATTTCCCATTATCAAAATATAAGCACTTACCGCAGACATAATCTTTGTCTAATTCAGACTCTGTAGCATGTCTATACATGACTTCATCTTTGTCAACTTTGGTAGATTTATTCAGCTTCATCAGTTAGAACCTCAGGTTGGTCTATATGTTTTGCTGGTGTTCTTTTAGGTGGGGGCGAGAACTTAGCTTTAGACACACTAGTTACTCCAGACCCATTTAAATCTGCTACGTAGTCTATCCCATCTTGAGCAAACCACATCTGACTTCCATCCCCCGTAACTTCTTTAATTATTGGAGAACTGTAACCGTGTTGCATCAAAGACCCTACCCAAGTATTTGAAAGAGTTAATATATTTTTCTTGGCTCTAGCTTCAGCATAATCATCTATGTCTCTCATTTCATCAGTGCCATCATGTTTATCGGCATCTGTAGGAGTTTGTCCAGCAGTACGGCCTTTAAACTTACGCTGAGAGGGCGGTATAGATTTGAGCATTGCTTGGATAGCACCTTCTTCCCCGCCTTCCTCAGGAGGTGCGCCACCCTCACCGCCTTCCATACCACCCATTTGCTGCTGCATTTGAGCCTGTTGTTCCATTTGTTCCATCTGTTGTTTCTGTTGGAGTATTCCCATTGCTTGCTGCTCTCCATTCATTTGAGCAGAAGGAACCATTTTACCCGAAATTATAAACTGAGCTTCGTCCAAAGGTACATCTTGGTCTTTAAGTTTAATCTCAAACCCTAAAGCAGCGAACTGATTTATTATCTGGGCCTTCTGTTGAGCGAAACTTAATCGAGTATTCTCAGCCTTTTCTTCAGGTTGAGGAAGTACTATCTTCCAATCTGTTATCCCAAACATCTTTAAGAGTTGGGGGAAAACCTTTTCATGGAAGATACGTTGGTCACCTTCCACCACACGGCTCATAACTACTAGCTGTTGAGTCTGAGTAGACATACCGCCAAAAGCTTCAGGTGCGCCTTGCCAAGCGGGAGTAACGCCCCACATAGCAGCAACACGTTCACGTATTTCCTCACGTACAGGAAGATAATCCATTTCCTGCAACGTATGGAACAGTCTCACTAAGTCAACTCTACCACGTTGATTCCTGGCTGAAACCGCTACCATTGGTATATAGTTAGGGTCAAGCCTTGTTTGAGCAGCTATATGTTCACGCTCTCTACGCAAACTTTCAGGGTCATCAGTTGTTACCATAACCATACTAGCTGGCATCTTCCGTTCAAAGAAATATCTATAGATATTCTTATCCATCCCAACCAGGGTTAATGCCTTCTCAAATACCGTAAGTAAAGGACTCCATCCATATGTTTCAGATGGAGAGAACTTAGATACATGGATTACTTCATTATCAAACAGATACATATGACGGTTACGATGATAGTATTTATACATAGCTGGCATAGTATTCTGGTCGCAATCAGGGTGTTCACACACACCAGGGGATTCTAGAACGTCCCTATGAATTGGGCATAGCCAATGAGAGTTCTTCGGTAAACCAGCCGTATCTAAGTCAAACTCAACTAATGCAGGATTCAGTCTACGGATTTCTGTAACTCTGGAATTAGTGTTACCACTACCCATATCTTTATATTCTTTAGCAATATAAAGGAATCCATCATCTATAGAGTTTACGTCATAATGAAACTGTCTCAGCACTTCTTCCAATGATTGGTCAAATGGATTACAATCATCTAAGAATACCTCAAAACGTTCTCGTTGTGAGTGGTCTGGGTTCTCTATGGTGGGTTCCCAAGTGATTCCCCTCCGAAAAACCTCGCCAGTAATGTGTCCTAGAGGGCCACGTATTTCCTCAACAGACATAGAAATGGTTTGCAAGTCCATAACTAACTGTTGACGGTAGGCCATCTGGTGACGTACCCAAGTATTAACAACGTGGTCAAGGCCGAAAGTAGGGGCTTGTCCTGTTTCACCAGTTCCTTTCATTAGCTCCAACATGTTAATCTGTTGATTCAGATTAGTCATTTGTTGAGCTAATTGGGGAACTTCTGGTAGATATTCTCCTAACTTCATTTAATGCCTCTTACTTTTATTGGGATAGGCTATTCATATCATCCATTGCAGCAAGCCTAACTACATGTTCCATTGCGGTTTCCTTTAGTGATTTCTTAGAAAGCACAACATTTTGCTTCTCGCTATTTAATGCAACAGTTAATTCATTTATCTGTTGTCTCAATTCATTCACTAAAGTTTCATCTACTTCCGCAGCTTCAACTGAAAAATTAGCATTTTCCAACGTTCCACTTCTTGCAGCTTCTTTAACGAGTGCGATAAACGCTCCCTCAGTTAAAATAGTGATGGCAGGATTATCATCTTCAACATCATCGTCAGGCTGCATATTCTTTAGGGTTTCATGCCATGTATCAAGTACACGCCATGTACCTTTATCGTCTTGATTCGCTACGTATTGTTGCTCTCTTCCTTGCAATAAACTACCAATAGGCATAATGTTTCTCCTCTGTTCTTTATTATACTACAATTTCACGGATTATGCAACAGCGCAAGCACTCCAACCACAACTCTTACAAGATTCACATCCAGCAGCCATCACAATAAATGGTAACTCACAGCATTTAGATGCCATATGAGAGTCCGTAGTTAGATTAGGATTCATTCGTCCATCCTTATAATCCTCATCATGTCCACTAACAAGCACTTCCTTCTCCCTACTTCCAGCCCTATATACTGTAACACCCTTACAACCGCTCTCCCAAGCCTTCATATAGGCATCCCATACATCATTATGGGTAGCATCAGGAGATAAATTAATCGTTTTAGAAATACCAGAGTCACAATGTTCTTGGAAAGCAGCCTGCATTTTAATGTGGTTAGCAGGAGTTATGTCAGAAGCTGTTACATATAACTCTTTAAATGCATCAGGTACATCATCCCTATCCTGCAAACTGTTGCCTTCCGCTAAGTAATCCATTAAGTCTTCGGAATAGAATCCAAATTCTTGGGCATCTGCTTCAAAATACTTATTCACATAGTACAGAGTTTTTCCTTCTAGGATGTTCTGTTTCTTCCACACCAATGCAAATGTAGGTTCAATACCGTTAGAAGCATCCGCTAACATAGAAATAGTACCAGTAGGAGCCACAGTTAAACGGCAAGCATTTCTATAGTTTTCATGTACAGGATAATCACTCTTTTCCCAAGCAGGGAATTCCCCTCTCACAGCCCCCAATTCCAAAGAAGCTGCGCTGGCTATCTGATTTATGTACTCCATGAGTTCACTACCCACGGAAACAGCCTCTTCAGTATCATAGGGAATACCTAATTGAATGAGTAAATCGGCAAAGCCCATTACACCCAAACCAATTTTACGGGTAGCTTTAGTCATATCCCTAATCTCAGGAACAGCATAGTCGTTAGCGTCCACTACATTATCTAGGAAACGAATGGCTAAATTCACAACTTTCCTTAGTCTAACCCAATTAATACTATTATCATCTTGATTATAGAATTTAGCTAAGTTAATCGAACCAAGATTGCAACTTTCATATCCCAACAGGGGCTGCTCACCGCAAGGATTGGTTGCGATTATATCCCCAAATTGTTTGGATACTTTGTTATCCTTATTAATGGTATCCAAAAATACCACCCCAGGTTCTCCGTTTCTCCATGCACCTTCGATGATTCTAACAAATACCTCATGGGCATTTAGTTCGCCAGCATTTTCCAATGTATGTGGGTTAACCAAAGTATAATCCGTGTTATCACGTACACATTGCATGAACGCACTGTCTACACCAACGGAGATATTAAAGTTATGAATATCACCTTCTACATGTTTGCAATCAATGAACTCTAGGATGTCAGGGTGATACACACTCATAACAGCCATGTTAGCCCCGTCACGCTTACCGCCCTGTGTTATCATACTAGAGATACGGGAAAGGGTTTTCAGTACTTCTATGGGGCCACACGCCTTCCCATGAGTAGTGGAAATACGAGAATGTTTCGGTCTAATGGTGGATAGGGAAAATCCTGTGCCACCACCAAATTTCTGCACCAAGGCAGAGTCAGTAGCAGCTTTCATAATACCTTCCATGCTATCTTCTATCGGTAATACGAAACAAGCACTCAATGTACCTTGTTCTGTTCCTGCATTCATTAACGTAGGTGAATTAGGTAAGAACTCTAGGTTAGCCATCATAGTCTCAAACTCTTTAGTCAGAAGATGGATTTTACTCTCTATAGTATTATATTCACGTTCTATAGAAGCTATTGCCATTGCTACCCTTCTAAACAGGGCTACTTCGTCTTCTACAATGGCTCCATCAGAATTCTTTAAGTAGTATCGGCTCTTCGCCACGGTTTCTGCTTGTTCCGTTAATGTTGTCATTTTAATCTCCTTACCCTCTATGTCCACAATATATACACAAATTTCGTTCTTTTACCCAAAAGGAAGGATTGCACATCGCTTCTCTGCACGTTGGATTGGGTGCGTTCTGCTGCCTCGTTTCGGCTGGATTTCCGTCTAGATTTTCCCATAGTTCTACTTTTAACTTATCTACTATAGATTCCTTTAACTTAGCTACTTTATTTTCTTCTTCGTTTGAACCTTCACCTCTCTGTTCTCCTGGGCTTACAGCCGAAAGCCAATCTACAGCATTGCCTAAATCAGTAAACTTATAGGCTGTTTCATGGCAAGCCAACAATGCTAGAGCTATCGAAAAGAACGCATCACCATGACCCATAGGGGTTTCTGGAGCTTTCAATTCATTACTTACAGATAGAATCTGTTGCCTTTGTCTTTCATCACTTATTAAATGCAAACGCCCACTATGTATAAATTCTTCAAAAACCTGAGCCATAGTATTCTTATTCTTTAAAGTAAAGTGTAAACCATGCCACCTAGCGTCTAAGCCCCTATCCTCAAGTTCTCCTCTAGTATTATCTATATACCCTTTAGAAATATCAAATGTTTCAGCCACTTCATTTAGATAGGCTATCTGGTCAGAATAATTCCATCCGTCTAAGAAGGAGGAATGAATCTCGTCTATCCTATCTCCAGATTTCTTAAAGATTACTAAATGGGATGGGTGGCGTTTCTTTCCTACATCGAAGCCTGCAAAGATTTGGTCAGCAGGAAGTCTATCATTATAAGCTTTAGTAACAGGATGATTACGTAAAGTATCATCCTCACACTTAGTAATGTCTTCCTCACTAAAATAAGACTCAGTAGAGAAATGAGGAACCAACATAAATTCAGAAGCAAAGGATTTAGGTCTAGCTGCTTGTTGTTGCAGTAACCACTCTTCGTTATACAGTTCTGGCATTAAAACTCTGCGTCCAGGCGCAGGGTCTAACGCAGGGAGTATTCTATATTTAAAACGGGAATCATCCTTCAATTTAGTAAGTAAATCTCCAGGCATCATGGGAGTTCCAAGCACAATTACTGGTACACCCTTCAAAGGAATGAACAAAGATTCAGTCATAAAGTGGTCTTCTACTTTAGTTAGCTGACCTATGTTTAACGGATTCTCAGGGTCACGAAGCACATCGTCTGCAATCAACGCCCCATTTACATGCAAACCTCTCTTAAATGAAAAAAGACCGCCATGCATGATTTCCATAGGTTGTTTATTTAAATAAAATCTAGCGGAGAAATCAGCCTTGGGTGACCTATTCACCATCATATCTTTTAGAATAGGGTTTCTATAAATTGTTTTATTTATCTCAGAAATATGGTAACGAGCCATACCATCACTGTAAGATAAATAAAGAACAGAACAATCTCTAGGAGCCTTTAAGAGTCTCCAGACTGAGAACGCATGTCCGAGTATAGTTGATTTAAAATGGAATCGGGGTAGTACTGCACAGTAGTTAAGTCCAGCATCCACGCATTCCTCAATATCCTCTGCAAGCACACCAACATGCCATGCTTGAAAATACTCAGGATGGTCATAGCTTTGGCTCCAAATATCTCTAACAAATTCCCAAAAGCTCCCTATTT
>NZER01000102.1 GCA_002690445.1 Candidatus Pacearchaeota archaeon | reverse complement strand
TGGGGCCAGTGGGCAGTATTGGACTTGAACCAATGACCTCCACGATGTCAACGTGATGCTCTCCCAACTGAGCTAACTGCCCCCTACCCTGCCGTAATCATCCTCTATTCTTACAATATCATCCTCGTCAAATGTCCCATTGGGAGATAATTGCACTTCAATAAAAGTTACGCCCTCATCTCCTGCGGTAATCCTGTGGCAATCACCCTGTTTTATTTCTATAATATCCCCAACAAAAACAACATAATCCAAGTTTTTTCCGTTAGTAAATACTCCATCGCCTTTAACTATAGTCCAAACTTCACTTCTATGATTGTGATACTGTAGGCTAAGTTTTTGATTTGGGTTAACAACTATCTTTTTTACTTTAGTATATGGGGTTTCTAATAGAATCATATACATACCCCAAGGACGATTCCCTATTAGCTCTCGTTCTATTTCTTCTATGGTTGGATCTTTACAGAAACAATAGGGGCAGGTTTCTACCCCCATCGTGCTTACAAAAGAGTCGCATACTGCTCCGCAACACTGTAGCTTGTATTTAACTGACATTGTTTGCCCCTGTGCATGTTTATAACGCCCAATAAACAATACAATAAAGATTGCAAAAAAGCATCAGTTTAATTAAAAAAATTATAAGTTCCAATAATCTCTTTGCATAACATATATTGGGGCCAGCGGATGGCCGTCCGGCCACTCATTAAATGTATTAAGTTCTAGATGCTCCCACGCTTCTTCGCGTGTCATGTTTTCTTTTTCGGATAAAATCCTCGTCATTTTCCTTGCGTCGTATACTACGCGACCTGAATCGGAAACAATACCAACACCAATAATAGCTTCGTCAAAACCCTCTACAAATAGAAGTGCGCCTCCATCGTTTTGTCTCATTAGCTTATCTCTAATGCTCATCGAAACCTCTTTTCCATCCTCTTTTGTCACTATCCCACCACTTCTTATATTTTTCTGATATTGCCTTCGTTTTCTCATTCATGATTTTTAGATGTTCCCTAAATTCTTCAAGTTCTTGCTTATCAGCCTTTGGAGGTTTGAATTTCGCTTTCTTTTTTCCCATGATTTTATTCGTCAGGCCAATTTGCTTCTTGAGGATCTAACAATAATGTTATACCAAGATCGCTAAAGTAATCTACTGCCTGATCCTTATTGATAAATCTCATAATAAGCTCTATGGTTTTTTCTTTATCGTCTTTTTCCCACACTTGGTAGTGCATATCAAGTAATTCATATGCTAACAGATATTCACAGTCAGACATTGTTTCTAAATTCCCTTCTTGGCTAATTTCATAGCCTTAAAATAATCTACATCTTGTTGGTTTGAGGATACCCTCAAAATTTCTAATTTTGGATATTTTTCTGCAACAATTTTTTCTGCCTCTTTGCAGCTTTTTGCTTTAACTATCACTGATTTAGTCCCGCCTCCATGCTTCGTCATGCTAACTAGGTGTTCCATCATCATTACTCAAAGCGAAAACATCATTATCAAATTTCTCACGGGATATTTTTAGGTGTTTCAGGGTATCATCAACTATGTTCTTCCACCAGCCAACACATTCATCGTACCCGCCAGCAGACCAAGTGTTAATTACAACTAGGTCGTAAGGATGAGCGTTGGAAGCAAAACATTCTTTGCAATACGCAGCAGAATAAGGTATGCCGGGAACACTAGCAACAGGATGCTCCCCCTCTTTTCCACAAACCTCACATTTAGTATCACTCATTAGCATTTTTGTCCCTGTCTGAGTTCATAAATCTCTTTTCTGATTTCTAAAACTTCCCACTGGGCTAAGTCTTTTTTCTTCAACTGTTTACCAGTAAAAATATCCTGACCAAGAGAATACCTTTCGGAATACAACTTGATACGATCTTTTTGCGCTTTTCTTATGATGTCTACCATTTTGTTACCGCTATAGTATAAGCACATCCGACTATCCATAACGCCGATGCGACAAAGAGCAAAATATCAATAGTCCGTTCCTTCATAACTATCCCTCGCCTCCTAAATCTAACTTAAATGGATCTTCTGGGTCTTTGTGTGCTTCAAGCTCTTGCCTTCTGGTTTGACGATCCTCAATGGATTGATTGATAACTTCTTGTATAGTATCCTTTACCGCCTTTTTACATCGCGTTTTTATTCTATACTTCTGGAAGGAGGTTAGACTTGAAGCATTATCAAATTCCCCCCAGTCAAACTTAATCGAAAACGGCTTATTCATACAACCCCTTACTAGATAACATATCAGTATTTTTCAATCCGGCAGCTTTAGCTGATCAAATCATCTATAGGTTTTTATCCAACAAATCCATCCCAATAATTTTGTTGTTCTTCGGTATAATGATTCCCGTACCTATCTTTACCCTTGAGGTCTGCAACCTCTTTCCACACCTCTCCCCAACCGACTTCGTCATCGCCCCTAACTCTAGCAGCCTTATCATCAATGTAAAGAACTCCCGCTATCTTTCCCATAAAAGCGTGATGATACTTTACTCCATGCTTTTTAAGCCAGTCTACCCACTCACAATAACCAGCTTCATACATTTCGTTGATATTTCCAGCTTTTCTTTCACCATATCTAGCGGTGTATAAAATTACTTCATATCCCATATCGTATAGTTTATTAACCTGCTCAATACCGTGTTCTAGAGGTGGGGCTTGAGAATAATCCCCGCCGTGTTGTTTGCTGGCAATAACACCATCACAATCTACTACGATTCTCTTTAATGGATCACTCATAACATTCCTTTACCTGTAGAGACTTCTAAGCATTTTTAGGCTAACCCTTAAAGAGTCGTTGTCTGTATTGCTAGCAACTTCTTCGTCTAACCTTCTAGTTATTTCTTTTGCTTGATCTTTTGTAAGAAAATCGTTTATAATTTCCTGTATCTTCCTTGCTTCGCTATCGCTTGTTGGCATACCAACCTCCTTCTTAATCGTCGTGGTGTAGCCCAATGCTATCTCCTTTTTCGACTAGGTGTTCTCTTACTACTTCTGGTAACTGTTCAAGATCCTTAACAATGTTTGTCAGTTGATACTTAACTTTATTTGGTAGTGGCGATTCAGCAATCATTACATTAATATCACTGATAACACCGCTTATCGTTTTATAGCTACTCATTGGCCGCCTCCAAGTGTTTGGGTACGTGTTTGTCCATAGCTGCCTTCACAAGCCCCTTGAACGCAATAGCCATCATGGGCAACGCAATTGTTGCATTCACTTCATTATCCTTAATAAGAATTTTTCCAGTGATAGAAAAGCCCCTACTCTTACAGGAAAACCCTACGTTATCTTCCCCGTCTGAGGTAACGGTTGTGTCAGTAGCCTCAAAAGCAGTCAGCAACTTCGTTACTGCTTTCTTGGATGCGTCTGCCGCTTCTTCTTTAGTCATACTATGGGAGTATGTTCCTTCTACTTTAGGCATTACATCCCCCTATTAGTGTGGTACGGATAGTATCCCCAATAACTATAATATATTCCTTGCGGCATGTAGTAGTAATTATAGTTACTGTATGTTGGATAATGCATTATTCATCTTCCTTTTTATAGGACTTGATAAGTTTATCAGCAATTTGTGAAGCTACTTCTTCATCTCCTTTAAAATAGTGTTGAAAAGCATCTAAAGAGTTGGCTATATCTTCGTCCCAATCGTTTCCTCTCAGTCTGTGTCCAGTAAACACAAGTCTCTGTGCTTTTGTCAGCTTCTTAAATATCTCAATTCGATCACTCATTGTCAACCCCATCGCTAGAAAGAACGTCAATTCCTAGTTCTTCAACACTTTTACTCGGTCGAATCTCTACCGCAATACCTATTAGGGTCTGCCAATCCATTATCCAAACGGCTTCTCTCCGTTTTATAATAACCCTTATCATCTTTACATATCACATCATTATTTTTCAGTTTTGTCCACCGCGCGTCAGATTCAAGTTCTTCTGTGTTAAAAGGGTCTACAACCATTTCTTCATGGCTTCCGTAGGGACTCTTGGTTGTTAAAACCAAGCCAGCATCATACCCTTTTTGTTTTGGTCTGTACTTCTTAGCCATCTTTAATCTCCTTTTCATCTTCCTCTACAGCCAGATTCGGAAGGTATGGCTGTATAAGATAACCCATGCCTAAACAAACAGAACAAGTAGAGTGTTCATAGTTTTCATCTTCTTCAAATCCGCATGTATCACATCTTGGACATCTAACCTTCATTTTTTTCCAACCTTTTTGCGGTTGAGTATTCTACCGCGAGGCGTTTTCTTTATTATATCATTTTGTAGCAGCCACGGCTCAATTGTATCCTCGATGGTTACTTTATCAATCCCTGTAGTTGCGGATATTGTACCAACCCCTAGAGGAATATCGCTGTTATTCAACGCTCGTAAGTATTGTCGGTCAACATCCGTTAAGCCACTAGTGTTCACACCCCTAATTTTCATGGCCCCTTTTACATCTTCCAAAGACAACTGACCAAGATTTTTGGCAACCTTGTAGTCCCTTAACCACTCCAATGTTGAATTTACTATACGTGGTGTACCTTTAGAAATTTTAGCCACTAAGCTCATAGCGTCATCAGACAGGCTGATCTCTAGCTTACTTACATTGGCTTCGGCAATAGCCCGTAAGTCTTTATCACTATATAATTTTAAGGTGTGTTTATTCTTGAATCTATCAATGAATGGTTTAGCCAGCAATCCAATCTGGGTAGTTGCCCCGATTAAAGTAAAACTAGGTACTGAAACGCTTATGGTTTTTTTCTCACTAACAGCCATGTCTATCTTAAAATCTTCCATGACTGGATATAAAAGTTCCTCTACAACTTTAGTCATACGATGAATCTCATCTATGAACAGAATAGAGTTCTTCTTAATCTGCATTAGATAAGCGACAACGGGTTTAATGCTTCTTAGATTAGCACCATTAGCAGTTTGTAATGAACAACCCATCTCATTTGATATTGCGTTCGCTAATGTAGTTTTTCCTGTTCCGGCAGGGCCATAGAATAACATATGACCCAAACAGGTGTTTCTTTTTTTTGCACTATCAACACTTATCTGGAGAGCATTAAGAACTGATGCCTGTCCTAAGATGTCATCAAACTTTTTTGGTCTAAGAATGTTCATCTTTGTCTCCCTCTACATGCTCCCCACAAGCTACCTGTTTTTCTTTAGCCATCTTCCTATTTACTAGCGCAATCTTTTGCTTTATGTAACTTTTGTTTCCAAGATATACAGTAATAAGATTTCCTTCTGTGTCCCACAAGCTAAACGAATACAGCTTATTCTTCGCTATCTCTACGGCGTGTAATCTCATTCAAATTATTACTCCCTCTCTCCCATCTCATGCTCTAACATATCTTTAGGGAAGTTAGTCTCCAAGTACCATATCATACTCTTTAAGTTTGTATCGTCTGGCTTTCTTCCATTACATTGATAGAAACCAATGTCATAATGATATTTAAGGTCTTTTAGGAAGTGATAGACATGATTGACTGTTTGTTTCTGTCCATCATTCATCTTCATCTTCATCTTCATCTATCCTTTCACAAAAGCTAAGGCGGGTTTCATTCACTTTCTTGCCTTCACTGTCTACCACTACTACCCCGCAGCCCTCACACAATACCTTCCAGAACTCATCTTCTGGAATCGCTCTGATCCTACCCCTTGCAAAGTCATTCCACTTTGGGTCTACCCCAAGAATATCTTTAGTGCAATCATAACAGAAGTTAGCCATCTTCCCTCTCCTTCTGTTGCTTTTCAATTGTCAATAGTTCTCTTACTTCAAAGCCCATGTCAGCATAGGTTTTCCAAGCAGAGGCGATTGGTTCATTTTCCCTACTCCAAGCATCTACTACTATCCCTTCGTCATCCATCTTGACTTGGATAGCTATAGCTGCCCCGTCTTGAAGGTCTGCGGGGTCTATATGTAGGTATACATACTTAGCATACTCATTATGCAATTTTGTTAAGTCACTCATCTTCAACTCCTTCTAAATAGTCTATCAACTTTGGCATCTGTTCGTTAAAATCCTGTAACTCAAACGGAGAAATACCTTCTTCTAGGTTCATCTCTACCATACCATAGCTGTATCTACCATTAGAGCTAACTCTGGGATCATCGTAGTCCGTTACCATCTCAAACGGAGGCTCATGCTTATCATATAATTCAGTTAGTTTTTTAACTCTATCTTCTAGATACTTTCTTACGACCTTATCATCTGGTCTATCTGCTCTATTCTTTAGTTTTCTTATCCCCTTGCTCCTCCTTTTTCTCTTTGTGTGCGTGCGCCAGTGGTTGTTTTCATACTCCTGATACTGGTCTGGACTTAGGGGCTTTCCTACTTCGTCACTAAACATCTTCACCCTCTTTGTTTTCTGCTAGTGCTTTTTTAAGGTCGCTGATCGCATCTTCTAGCCTACGCACGACAAAATGTGCAGCTTCTCTTTCTTTTTTTAGTGTGGCTTTGTGTTTTTCTTCGTTTTGTGCTATTTCGTTCCTTAGCTTGGTAATAATGTTACCATAAATCACTTTTAAGTCACTCATTCATCATCTCCCAATCATACTGAAAGAACTCATCATCCTTTTCATAGCCTTGAAGTATATGCTCATACATACACCGGACTAATGTTTTCAAGTCCATAGCATCAACTACCTGTTCAGCTAACTCCATGCGGTTCTTCTCATTATTTTCAACTTTAGTTGTCATCTTAAACGCTCCCACAAACAGACTTGTTTAATGCTTCTGCCATTATCTCACCATACTTATCTAATTCCTCTTGTGACATGGATGCTGCGCCCTCTAAAGTAATAGAGCAAGCACCTTCCTTGTCTAAGTAGATATGACCCTCTGCATGGTCGCAATGATGTTTGC
>NZER01000101.1 GCA_002690445.1 Candidatus Pacearchaeota archaeon | reverse complement strand
GGTGATGGTTTTGAAACAACAGTTTCAGCCATACCACCTTCACCTAACATTGCTATAGTTGGTGAAGTGACAACACCACCTTTGGCAAAACCCGGTATAGAAATACCACCTCCACCTCCCCCACCGAACATATTACTCACACCACTAAACATGCCACCTCCACCTCCTCCTCCACCAAACATACTAGTAAGGCCAGCCATCGCGCCACCTTCGCCACCACCCATACTAAACATATCAGTGAATCCGGATAACATACCACCACCTTCACCTCCACCAGGCATACCGCCGGACATACCCCGTGCGATAGCACCAATGTCGAGGGGTGCTCCTCCTCCTGCACCACCACCAACCCCACCTGCCTGAGCGGCAGCAGCACTTATTCTCTCAGACGCGGCAGCTTCCGTATCTGGGGCGTTCAGATCTTCGCCGGTATCCGGATCTATCAGCGGCTCCGGGCCTTTGAGCGTCGCCATCTTTTCTTTT
Source organism: Candidatus Pacearchaeota archaeon (assembly GCA_002690445.1). The sequence continues at coordinate 7,185 of NZER01000101.1, read as the reverse complement.
TCTTTCTTCGCTCGTACTCGGTCCGGGGACTCTACCTCGCCAGCCAGCGCGTCAGCGGCTTGAGTTAAACTTGTACTTGCATCAGTTAAAAGATTAGCGGCAGCTTCTTGTTCAACGCTGGATGAAGCTAAAGCACTAGCAGGGTCTTCAAACGAGCCGGCTGCTAAAGGCTCGCTGGGTGCTAAGGGACCAGTACCAGGTTGTACCCCACCCGGAGTCATTCCACTAACTATCTTTTCATAATCAGCTGCTTCTCCTTCACCCGCTAAGGGACCAGTACCAGGTTTTCCCCCGCCGGTGACGGGCGTCGCCTTTTTGTCTGACACCTTCTTAACAGCAGCTGCCTCAGCCGCGTTGGTTATCGCAGCAGCAGATTCTTTTAAAGCCGCGGCTGCTTCAGACTGAAGCACGGTGACGTTGTCCTCCTGCTGAATCACCTTCATTTTAGCCTCATTCACCAACTTATCGTCCGCAGCTTTTTTCTCGGCGGCCGCTTTTTCAAGCTCCGCTTTCTTTACGCGAGCCTCTTCTTCAGCAGCCGCTTTCTGTTCTAGAGCAAGTTTCTCAGCAGCCGCTTTCTGTTCTAGAGCAAGTTTCTCAGCAGCCGCTTTCTTTTCTGCCGCGGCTTTTGAAGCTTCTATATTTCCTCCTCCATAACCTTCTGCCCCAGCCGATTGTTCCATACTTCTTAACTTTTGCTTTGCCATTTCGCGCGGGCTACCCAATCCAGGAATACCAAAAGCACCGCCGCCTTTCGCCTGGCCCGCTACTGAATATTTACTTACAACTTCTTTGCTGGTGCCGATGTTCGCGCGAGCCTTGTCCATTTTTTCTTTACCAAAAAATGCTGTACCTAACCCCATAGCTCCCTGTGAAACACCACCACGAATAGCTGCCTTCTTTATATCTTTCCCACTACCGCCAGCCATAAAGCTAGCCATCGCTGCATCTATAGCACTCGTAACACCTCTTGTTGCACCATATTGAAGTTTAGCTTGTGTTTCATTTCCTTCAACTCTATCTTGTATTTTATCTAAATTATCAATAACTTCTTGTTGTTTCTGTAGGCTATCCCTAAAATTTCTTTGATTAGCCTCAAATTGTCTTGCAAGCAGCTCTTGCTCCTCAATGAGGAGATCAGCTGTTTTATCGTCTCCCTTTAGTATGGCTAGATTAGTCTTTCTCACAAGTGCGAGATCAGCTTTGCCATATTTTTCTATAACTACCTGGTTCGCGGTGATGATCTCATCTGATTTACCAATTTCAATATCTAAACGTTTATCAAGAGCCTCGGTGTCGCCTTCAATTGCAAGAAGTAAATCTCTATTACCTTGTTTTTGAGCTGTCATAAACTTATTAATGGTGCCGCCTTCTTCTAAAGCTGCAGCCATACCTGACATAACACCTATTCTTAACGCTTCTTTAGAGCTAGCTCCATCCGACCAAGCTAACATTCCAGAAAATACACCTTTATACATTTCACCCGCCATGACCGGAACTTCGCCTTTAAATGCTTTACTAAGTCCTGCTTGCATGGATTTATCTACTAAGCCAGGATAGTTTTTAAATAGATATTTTACTCCGTCAGCGAATTTTTCGCCATCGCCTTTGCCAGTCGGACCATCTGGTGCGCCAGCTTCACCATCTCCGCCAGCACCCGCTTGTTTCATTTTAATTTCATAATATCGGCGCCAATAATCATTCATTGCAGCTTGTTGTTGTCCTATTTCAGCGGATACTGCTTCAGCATATGCTCTTTTAAGTTCTTGTGAACCTAACGCATCAACTAAATTTTTTGTGCCGACAGCCTGCGAAACTCTGCCACTACGTGGACCTGCTGTTCCTTCTTGATATCCAGGAACACCAATACCAGCTAATGCAGATGCCGCTCTTCCACTAACACCAATACCACTTCTTAAAGCAGAACGTGAAGTTACAACTTCGGCGCCGGCTTCACCTACTATTGCCATTCCTGGTCTGCTATGAACTCTACCTAAAGCGTCTTCCGGCAACAAGCGGCCGATTCCAGGAATTTCTGACAATATTGCTTTCAAGTTTTTCATCGAAAAAGCCTCGGCAAAAGCCGTTAAAGCTTCTCCTATTTTGTCTGTAAAACTAAATCCAAGTAAATCCTCAGCCCATGTTTTTAATTTATCAAAAACTATAAATAGAGGATTGTTCGTAATCAATTTCTTAGCGAAATCGGTCAGCTTAGCGAAATTCTCCGTTATACCAGCCCCAGTCAAACTCGTAACCCAACCATCCAGCTTACCAAAAGCGTCTTCGGAAACTTGGCTAAGAGTTTCAGTGACATTTTCAAACTTGTCAACAACTCCACTCTTAAAGTCTCTCATTACCCGCTGGCCCTTTTGTGTAACACCTCTGTAGAGTGCCTTGGCCGACATCGCGGTTTTTTTATACAGTTTTTTTCCTTCTTTAGAAATGTCTTCGTATAATTCTGCTGTCGTTTCAGAAACTGCCTCCCAGGATTCAGATACGGGCCCGGCTATCTTATCCCAATTATCATACAACATCTTGCCGCCTTCTCTTCCAAGCCAACCGCCAAGTACCCCTCCGATCGCTGTACCAATTACTGGAACTACACTACCTAGGGCCATACCCACGGCAGCACCTGCGGCTCCGCCAGATGCACCGGCCATTTTTCTATTAGCCGCATCTTTTTCTTCTTCAGTAGTAGCTGCCATTTTATCTGCTACAGCCATTCCACCTTCCACTGCTGACATTACAATCGCCAGCGGACCCGCAAACTTAGCGGCAGCCTTGGCTAACGACGGCCCAGCTTTGGCCAAAATTGGCGCAGCCTTAGACAGCAGTCCTGCTGCCCCTTTTCCAGCTACTTGAGCTACGCTTGCGACTCCCTTTGCCCCAGTTGCGGCTACCCTTCCAGTTGCTTGAGCTGCGGTCTTTCCCATACCAAGAACCTTCTTTCCACCGGTCTTTCCCAAGACGAGCATCTTCTTCATCATACCCATTATTCCTTTTCCACCGCCGCCTGCTATTTGTACCCACATCGGATTTAAAAAAGTACCCTTTAACATGCTCAGTGCTTTCATGGCTCCACCTACCGCACCCATTACACCAGCAGTACTTGCTGCCGCCTTAGCCATACCAGCTACATCTAGCGTATCAACATCTACACCAAAAGCACTAGCAATACCCGATTTTATCGCGTCTTTTATTTTTGGTACTATTACCGCGTGAAACGCAGCCAGACCGCCTTGGCCACTTTCAATCGCTGCTGCATAATCTGGAAAAATCTTCATCAGAGCTTTCTTCATCACAGCCTTCAATCTTGATCCTATTGCATCTGCCCATCCGCCCTTTTCAACATCATCTGCAAAAAATTCTAAATTTAATGCTTTCTTTAATGCAATTCCCATGTTATCGATACCTACAGCAGCTTCGCCAGTAACTCCAAGTATCTTAGTTATTTGTTCTGATAAAGTACTATATAAACCATTCCATATGGCCTTTAGTTTTCCAATCAGGGTCATTCTAGCAGCTATAATCTTTTCTTGACGTTTTGCATCTTCTTCGCGGGCGGTTTTTTCTTCCTTTTGCTTTTTCTTCCACGCCTTGAATGACTCCTCCCCCAGGCTGCGCTGATACTCAAGCTGTTTATTCTGTTTATCGCGCTCGTCGATTATCCTAAGCATGGCACTTTCTTCCATTCCATAAGCTTTAGCTAATTCTTTTATCCATAGCTTACCCACTTTTTTGCCCTGCGCGTCAACCAACCCATGTTTTGTACTAATATCAAAATTTTTGGCCAAAGATTTTGTCATTTTCTCAACTTGTGCTTCCATCTCTTCACCACCCATTGCCATTGCGTACCATTGGTCTTGAGCAGTGCCTAAATCTTTAGTAAGTTGAGTACCAAACCGGGCAGTAATTTTACCCATATTTTCAGCAATAGATTCCGGGCTTTCAAAAGCTGCTTCCATTCCGTCAAAAGCTTTCATACTTGATCCAGCTTTAGCGAGATTAACAGCCATTCGTATCATCGCGTCATTGCCTCGTTCGCCGTACATAGCTAGTTTTTGACTTTGAGAAGCTAAGTCTCTCATTACCAAAGAAGTACTAACACCAGCGGCTGCTGCTTTTGCTCCGACAGTATCAACAAACTCCTGGGCCCCTTGATTAGCTCGCTCCAAAGTTTCAATAAGATCGGCAGCTTGATTTCCAGCCAATCCATAGGCTTTTTCCAGTTTTATAGAAGTTTTTATTAAGTCATCAGTAACATATTTGACACTGCCGAACGCCTCCACCAAATTACCCGCAGTTTCTAAAGATTGTTCCATAGTAATGCCCATTAGATTCATTGATTGTTGGGCTTTAACAGCTTCGCCGTGAACTCCTGCTAACTCTTTTCGTGTCATGCCAACGCGACCAGATAGTTTGGCCATTGCAGCATCACTACGCAATAATCCATCTGCAATTAACTTAACAGAAGCGACCATTGCACCCAATATACCAGCCTTGGCCATAACAGCAATACCTTTTGCTACCCCACCTAGAGCTTTTTTAGCAAAATCAGTCATAGATTTACTAAGATCTTTCATACCCTTAGTTAATAAAGTTCTGTTCTTTATTTCATCTTTTAGGCCAATCACTAACTTCTTATGAAAAGTCAATAACTTCTTATGAAAAGGCATCGCATCCTTAGCCGCTTTAGCCTGAGCTTTTTCTAATTTAAGGTTCTTCTTCAACGCTTTCGCGTGGATGTCATCCATTTTTTTGGCAGCGCGGGCTTGAGAAGCTTGCAGAGCTGCATTGCTACCCAAACTATAACTAGCATCATCAAGAGCTTCTAAAAATCTATCTAGGCCCTCGCCGACACCTTCTAATTGATTACCAATGTCTGCCATTAATTATTTACTTTCTTAATTTATTACTTTTTTTCATTTGACGAAGAACATCGTCAAGAGTCATACCTTTTGCACTTAATTTCTTTTGTAATTCTTTACTCTTCCGCATTTCTTTTTCAATTTTTTTCAGTTCATCTTTGTCACGTTTATCTTGTTTAGTATCATCAACCTTACGATTTCTAAAAAAATCAATAGCAGAATGAATACCAAGTCCAGCTAGCACTGTCTTGGCTAAATTACCTACATTAAAACTACTTTCTTTTTCAGCAAAAGGATCAACTATTTTTGCATGTGGTGAAATTACTTCTTTCATTAAAATTCTCCTAGTAGAGTTTTACATAAATAAATATCCCCTTATAGTAAAAATTTATAAGGGGATATTAACTATCTACCAATATCTCTAGCGCGTAATGAACGACCGCTGCCCTGAGACTGCGGCATAACAGATGGCTGCATTCTTTTTTGGTTTTCTTCTTCGTTTATTTCACTTATTTTATTAAGCCACCATTTTCTCCACTTAATGGGTAGATTATAAGCATCGGTAAAACTAAGATGTCCATAATAAACACAATAAAAACATTCTTCAAAAATATATTCTTTAAGATTAGGACTCAGGCCAAAAGAAACCTACCGTTACTGGTATATCTACCTCCTCCGTATGTCCACACATACGACATTTAAAATCCTGTTTCATATCAACATCAGGCTCGATTTCTTCCAAATAAGTTCTAAAAGCCCTAGAATCACGTAGGTTCATTGCATTTACAAAATTATTAATAAAAGTTTGATCTTCCTTATTATCAACACTAACAATTTGGTACTTATATTTGGTAGTTACATTCTTTTCTAAAGGAGAGTTAGTGGTACGTTTAAGCTTCTCTTGTTCTTCAGTAATTTGTGCATCTTCTGCACTATTTAGTAACTTAAACTCTATCTCCAAACCAGATGGTAATTGAAAAGAGAATCTATTCTGACCAGATGCTACAGGCAAAACATCCAAAAACCTCATTGTTAATTTACTTAGATCAAATTCATATTTGATATTATCACCACAACCTGGACAATCAATTTCAACAGGGTATTCAGGTCCATATCCAGTAATTCTAAGAAATGTTAAAATAGCATTCTTATCGCCAGAAATCAATTCATCTACATTAATAGATTTATTCATCAAAACATTAGACAACATAGTGTCAATAGCCTTGCCGCTCCTTAACAAGGCCCGCGAAGTTAAAATATCTTCATCAGCTGCGGTAAGATGGCGAACTTCGACCTCTTCCATATTATGCAACGGAGAACCTTCCGGATAAATCATTCCCTTCGATGGCAACATTACAAAATCGCGAGGCACAGAAAAACCCGCCATTTTATCATATTCATCCGCTCGTTGTGCTGCAACTTGCCTTGCATACGTGGCGGGATCTTTATTGATATCCTGCGGGTTTATATCTGTAGAAACTTGTTCTTTTTGCTCTTCTTTTGTTTCTTCAAACTCAATAGACGATTCTTTTTTTTCACTCATATAATAAAACTCCTTCTTGTATGATTACAAGAAATCTTAATAAAAAAACAACTATAAATAAACTACAAGTATTAATATCTCAGGATACACTCATCCGGACGAACCGTAATAGAAATTTCAACAGGCTCACCACTTGTATAATCCAGTCCACCGAAATCTGCATCACTAATAAATCCGCCTTTGATATCCCACTGTTCAATCGTAACACCAACAGGGTCCATCAAATTGAGAGAAAAATCCTTCTTATAAAAAGCAGCATATCCGTCGCGACCTGAAATCGTTTCATGAGCCAAACGTGCCCACTCCATTACTTTCTGCGACGCAGAAGGTGCAATAGGATCATGAAGAGTTAAAGCAATAGTACCCCACTCAAATTTACCAGCAAGATATCTCTTACTATTAATATAATCAATCGTAACAGCTTCTTGAGTAAAAGTCGGACGGGCGAAAGTTTTAGCCACAAATTGAGGAAGGACATCTTCGGCAAACTGGAAAAACCATCTATTTTGCCTTTTGGGTTCAAAAGTGTCCGCAAGCATTTGATTTACAGCTCTAACATCAGCCATTTCATATTCTCCAAACTAAAAAAATTTAATTCAATTCCAAAATAAGTATGTGTATAAAGTCTAAAATAAATATATGTGTGAAGAGATTTTTGTTTTCTCTTCACACATAATTAATTATTACTCACTAAACGATGCACCTTGTGGTGTCAGAGTGAAATCAAAGATAACGATCTCAGCAACCGAAGTCGGCTTCAAGAAAATCTTACCC
>NZER01000100.1 GCA_002690445.1 Candidatus Pacearchaeota archaeon | reverse complement strand
TCTACTGCGTGTAGAGGGTGGGAGCTTGCGCTTGGTACCTGGGGCACCGATGCAAAGCAGGAGAGGCAATACAGGCACTCTGGGCGATACTCGGTGCATATGCCCAACACCGGCGTTATCTCGACTATCGATAGTGACTATTTTTCTATCATGCCCGGTGAGCTGTATGACCTGAGCTACTGGGCCAGAGTCGGATCGACGAGCCTCACCGTGAAGGGTTACATTCGCTACTACGACGCCGGCCGAACCTATCTCAGCCAGAGCGGTGCAATCGGCGCACCGCTCGGAGCAACCGACACGTGGGAACGCTTGAGCGGCGTACACACCGCGCCGGCTACCGCTTCCTTTGCTCGCGTTCGTTTGCTTCGGTTCGCGTCGGTGAGTGAATGCTACTTCGACGACGTGACGCTGGCTCTAGGTACTCCGAGCTTTGCCGCTCACCTATCGGCCGACTCGACCGGACTGAGCACCGGCGATGTGATCCCTTTTGCGTCGGAGGCACACGACTACGGCAGCAACTACAATACCGGTACCTACAAATTCACCGCACCGAACCAGGGCCGATACACCTTCACCGCGATGATGGTTCTTTCGGCGTCGACCCAGACTAGAACAACACAGATCCAACTTGTGAAAGACTCAGGCGGATCGGTCTCAACGCTCAAGTCTCTCGAATTGCAGCAAGTCGACACGGGCCTAGGCGACCGCAAGCCGGTGACGCTGCACCATCCAGAGGTCACCTTGAAGTCGGGCGATCTGGTTTACGTCACGATCAGCTTCGGCTCAGGTCAACCAACAATCGAAGGCACAGCGAGCACCGCGACGCTCTTCTCAGGTCGCTTGATCCGATGAATTCACTTCACCAAGATTTACGACACACTTAGGATCTCATCACGGAGGCGAGACAATGGCAGCAGTAAGAGAGATCGGCGCGGCATACAGCGCAACGGTCGCAACAACCGACGAACAAACAGCATTCAACGTGTACCGCTCGGCGCAAGCTCAGCGAGGCTTCACGCTGTTCGCGTACGCTTCAGCGGCGGGATCGATGAAAACCTACTGGATTACACCGGACGGAGCCGAGCGACTGCTCGACACCACGACCGTAGCAGCTACGACCACAACCTTCACAGACTTCGACTACTCGATCCCCGGTCAAGCTAAAGTGACTTGGACAAGTGACGGCGGCACAAGCCTCACCGTCGAGATCGAGTGTATCGCATATTGAGAAAGGCCTGAGCTATGGCAACGGGTAAAGAAGTAGGCGGCGCGGTTGGCGGGACGTCTGTAATTGACGATGGGAAGGATCCAGCGCTTCTAATCGAGGACACTGCGGGCCTTGATTTCATTGAGATCGACACCGAGAATGAGAGACTGCTTCTTGCGGGTGGTGGTGCGAAGGTCGGGGTGAACAAAGCAGCCCCTCTGGCCCAGCTTCACGTTCGAACTGCCGACTCGGGTCAATCTGCCGCTCATGCCTATGCCGATGAACTTGTTGTTGAGGGTTCTGCGTCGTCTGGAATAACGATTCAAAGCGGCAACGCCAACACTGGCGCAGTCGTGTTCGCTGATTCAGGCAGCAACTATCAGGGCGCAATCCAATACGTGCACGGCACCAACAGGCTGGACCTCCACAACAATGGCGCGGTGCGGTTATCGATCGACTCAGGCGGAAAAATCACCACCGGGGGTGAGGACACGGCACTCTGTGAAGCCGGGGGGATTCACATCTATGAGTCCGACACTGGCGTTACCCTGAGTGGTGCTGATGGTGCTGATATGTTGGTCATTGAAAGCAATGAGTCTGATGGTGCGGGCCTAACGATTCTGACTGACACAAACCGGGTTGGCAAGATCCATTTCAGCGACGAAGCGGCATCGGGAAAAATTGAGTACGACCACTCAACCAACACAATGAGCTTTAACACGTTCAACAACGAGCGTCTGACCATCAAGAGTAGTGGATTCGTTGGGGTGGGATCCACTGCGCCCGTTCACAAGGTCCACGTCCAAGATGGCGACCTCGGCATTGTCACCAACAGCGCTGACGAATTTGGCAAAAGCCTCGTCTTCACCAAGTCTCGAAACGCTACGGATGGCTCTGCCACCGTCGTTCAGGATGATGACATTCTTGGAAACATCGAATTCCAAGGAGCTGAAGACGGGGACTCTTGGGCCACAGGCGCAAAGATTTTTGCCCGCGTAAATGGCACGCCAGGCGATGGGGATATGCCGACAGAGTTAGTTTTTGCTACGTCAAGAGACGGGACAGAGACACCGCTGGAATATATGCGGCTAAGCAACACCGGTACATTGCAGATTCTGAATCATGAGGGCGAGAATCGTTTCTCATTTTCATCAGACGCCGATGATGCAACGCTCCAGATAGATTCTGCTGCGGGCTCAACCCGGACGGTGCTAAAGAGCGCCACCACCGGCAGCTACATGAGATACAGTGCACTGAATTTAGGGAACAACAACACCACATCGGAGGCCCAGCTTCATGTTGTGGTTGGCACGTCGAACACCGCAGGCGATCCGAGTGCCATTAGCGTAGTTAACGACCGCAATTGCATCAAGTGCGAGATGGACGACACCACCAACAACCCCATCGTGGTTGACCTGGCCAACACGGGCACTGGTGACGCGATCAAGTACGCGGGTCCAAGCTCAACGTTCTTTCACGTCAAGAGCGACGGTGATTGCGAGAACACGAACAACTCTTACGGTGGCATCTCTGATCGAAGACTGAAAGAGAACATCACCGATGCAACCTCAAAGCTCAGTGACATCAACAAGCTCCAGGTTCGCAACTTCAATTTTATCGGTGACGATTTAAAGCAAATCGGACTAGTGGCTGATGAGGTTGCCGAAGTTTTCCCCGGTCTGGTCAAAAGCAGTGACGCCCGGACCTACTCCCGCACCGAGAGTGTGGGTGATGATGGGCAAATCGAAGTGTCGAAGGAACTCATCGGCGGTCTCGAAGACCAAAAGTCAGTAAAATACAGCGTTCTTGTTCCAATGCTAATCAAGGCAGTGCAGGAGCTGAGCGCACGAATCGAGGAGCTAGAGAACGATGGCGATTAAGAAACTCCACCAGGTACAAGTGACTATCAGTAAAGACGTAGCAACTGGCGAAGTCTCGGCACAATGCCAAGCAATCGCAACATTGCCCGAAGTAGAGAATACGCGCTTCGGTGTGAGCCTGCCGATGTCGGGTGATGCAATCACTGAACTCATCGACAACGCAATTGCAGCCCTGAAGGACCAGATGAGCACAGGCGGTCACACAGTCGAGGATGCTGGACCACCGGAAGATCCGGCGAGCTGATCGATGGAGTTCGAGAGCATCGAAGCGGCGGCAATCGGTTGTGTGATTGTCTGCCTTCGATTGCTCGAACGTACGATCGACAAGCGCTCGAACAGCTCGACCAGTAGCAAGACCGAGGTCAGGCTGAGCTTGGCTGAGCAGAAGCTCGACGAGCTGAGCGAGAAGCTCGACAGCGTGAACACTCGGATCACTGAAGCGGTTAAGCTGCTCTATGAGTTTCGTGAGATCTACCGTATCGACCGAGCGAAACAAGAAACCGCCGACGAGCTGCGGCGCCAAGGGGGAAATAATCATGTCTGAAAGCAGTGGATTCGGTAAGAGCGGCGTTGACACGTCGGAGTACAAGACGACCAAGTGGGCAATGCTCGCTTCGACGTTGCTTCCAGTTGCGGCGATGATCCTCGAAGGGCTCAGTGACTCCGGTGTGATTGAGAATAAGTTTTGGCTGGCTATCCTCGGAGGCTTCTCTGCAACGCTCGCATCTCTTGGTTACTCTTGGACCAGGGGCAAGACCAAAGCCGTCGAAGCTCAAGCAATCGCAGCGATGGCGGCCGCCAAAGAGATGGGCTCAAAGGACTCCGCCGAGAGCTAAGAGCGCGCGCGCTCGGTGGTGTGAATGAAGCGCTTGATTCAATCTCTCGAACGCGTCCGGGTTCGGGTTCTCTTCGACTGCTTGCTGCTATCTCTGGTGATGGATCCCCTAGCCTGATCGGTGAGGCGTCGAGCCGCATCACTGGCAACGTTTCAGCGTTCGCCAGCTCAGAGCTCAGGTCGCTCGAGTCTTGGTCGGCGAGTGCAGGGATCAGGGTGAGGTGGTGAGCGGGCCATCATGGGATCTCATTTTGCCGAAGCTGATACCGCTGATGAGAAAGCAATCGGTCACGGTTCAACTCGTCGCCGATCGGTTCGGTATTCCAACGTTCGAAGCGCTCCAGATCCTAAACAAGATCCGCAGCTCCTACGCGTGCCGCTCATGGCTCGTTCGTCAGACCTGGCACTTCAAGTTGATGAGCAGTGACGATGCAAGTTGAGGACGTGATCGCTCAGTGTGATGACGGTCGGTTGCGTCGTCGAGACTTCGAGTCAGTCACCAAGCTCATCGTGCATCGTATCGGTGGCGAGCTTGGCAAAGATGCGATCGAGATCTCGAAGGCGTTTCAAGACACGCGGCGCTTCAAGGCCGGCTCATACACCGGTGGACACATGCCCTACCACTTCGTCATCAATCGTGCTGGTAGAGTTCAGCAAGCACTGACACTCGGTGACAACGCACCGCACGCCAAGCGCTACAACTCGACGGGTGTGGCGGTTGCTCTCATCGGAGACTTCAGAGTGTACCCGCCGAGCTTCGAGCAGTACGAAGCGCTCAAGAGGTTCGCGGGATTCTGGAGACTCTACGGCTTAGAGATTCACGGTCACGATGAGCTTCATGGTGCTAGCTCTGATCCGAGCAAAGCATGCCCGGGTCATCTGCTACCGATGGGCAAATTGAGATCCGACGCTGATGAAGTTGCCGCCGAGCTGGCGCGAGGGATGCTAGAGTTTCAAGGTGTCAGCTTCAGGAGCACGACCCATGGATGAGCACCGAGCTTGCGTGAATTGTGACGAGCTGTACCACGGGCCAATCATCTGGCCGACGTGCGTCGAAGCGACGGGTGAGCCGGTCTCGGAACTCATTGAAATCGTCGAGGAGGTGGTGCGCTGCATCGAGGAAGGTCAGCCGCTGAGCCCAGCGATCTATATCGAAGCGGTCGGATCCCTCGAAAAAGCGTCTCTACAGCTCAAAAAAAGTACGCCGAATTTGGCTCAATTCTGAGCGCTGAGCACTCCTGAAAAACTGAATAGACACCGGGAACTAGGCGCCGGCGTCCCCTGCTTTGGTGCCCTCATTTGGGAGGCTTGCTCTCGGTGTGGGTTTTTTCGGTAGTAGCGCCCCTACTATTCCCTGGACTTTCACATAGTAGCTGGGCTATTATTGAGCCTACCAAGAGGACCAACCAACGAAATCAACCGCTGGAGGTGACTCAATGCTAGTTGATGAATTGAAAGCGATCCGCACTAAGGCGGGCCTGACACAAACCCAGCTCGCCGAAGCGGCGGGTATAACCCAAGGTGCCGTATCTCAGATTGAGCGCGGCGCCACTCACATCACACCGGTGAATCTCGAACACGTCATGTCAGCTTGCAAGGTGAGCGCTCGACAGCGCAGCAAGCTCATCATGATGTGGTTCGATGAAGCCGTAGAACAGGGATGAAGACAATGAAAACGTTTGAGCAAGAATGGAAACCTTTGGTCGACGATGCGACGAGCGAAGCTGAATTTGTGCAAGCTGCCTATACGCGTCTCGGTCACGGTGACAGCCTAGCCGGTAGGCGCGAAGCTTTGCGTGTGCCTGGCTTCACTCAAGCCCTTGAGAAAGCGATGAGCAGCTTCGACACATCGCACTGGATCGAGATCAGCGTCGAGCTTCACTCAGCGGGCTACGACTTAGCGGGTCACGTGCTCGAAGGCGACGCCTTTCATGTCGTGCTCAATGGCGAGGATCGGATCCTCACCTTCGACGACTTCGAGAATGGTCGTGAGGGCGCACTCGTCGATTTGCCTGGCTGGGGTGAGCACGGTGATCGAGTGTGGGCAAGACTTGATGAGCTGGCTGAGAAGATGAAGACAATGAGATACGCAGTCCTAAAACCCGGTGACTCTGTCCTTGAGACTCAGCACCGCTCGGAACCTTTCACACTCGCAGAGATGCAAAAGCTGATCGGCGGGTACGTTCAAGAGATACTTGGTGACTGGTCGGCACTCTGCCACGAGCTGAAGTGTGACCAGGTCATCGTGCTGGCTGATGAAGATGGTCTCTTGAAGCGAGACCTAGCGTTCAATGAGTGCGCGCTCGCGGTGCTCGGCGTCGAGCTGCTTGGCAACGTCGTTGTGTGTGATGCTCGGTTGTTTGAGTGATGGCTATGAGACACCTCTACAAGTTGTGTATCGGAGGCCGGCCCTCCTGCGATGGCTACGCTTCGCATCACACGAGTGACAACCTTGAGGATCTGTATTGGTTGGCGGTCGATGCGGTTGAACGCGGTGACTGCTTGGTGGTCCATTGGTGGGTTTACTCCGCGATGCTCAATCCGAACTTCGTCGGCCCGTCGGGACCTCCTCTCGTCATCAAGGAGTCGCACACCTTCAGCTATTGGCGGAAGGGCGTCAGCCTGGAGTACCTGGCACTAGAGCGAAGTGCGCTCATCAAGCGTCAAGAGCTTCGAGACGGCATTGAGAAGTGGTATCGAGGCAAGGTGACGAAGCACCAGCTGGAGCAACTAGCCATCAAGCTCGATGCTAATATGATCAGCCGGTCAGAGCTTCGAGCGCACGGCTTGCTTGGCTGAAGGTTGAACTCAGAACGGTCTTACCAATTGACTCAAATCAGCCCGGCATCGTCCGGGCTTTTTTGATCCGGGTCAAGAGCAGTAACCAGCGGCTCTCAGAACCTCTACAGCGGCGTTGAAGCCTTTGCAGATATGCACACCCCATCCACAGCGCTCGGCCCTCCTGAGAAATTCTAGTTGCTCTGGCGAGGTGCTCGAATACTTCACCCGCTTCAGCTCGATGGCGGTAGGTGTGCCGGTCAGCGGGCCTGGTGTGAGGATCAGAATATCACTCACACCCTTGAGCACTCCGAGCTGCTTGCGTCGGTACCCTGAGCGCGCGCCGAGCCCACCGCTCTCATTGGGCACATGAAACCAAAGCACCGGCTCGTCGTCGACGGTGAGCTGATTGAGCAGACCGGCAAGCTTTACTTGTTCACTCGCCTCGGTAGGGATCCCAGCATATCGCGAATTAGGCGCGAGCTTCTTCTTCGGCTTGCTCTTCGTCTTCTCCACCGGTGGTTGTCTCGCCTTAGGAGATTCGAAGAAAGCATTCAGCGCTCGAAGAACTCGGTCGCGGTGTTCCATGATCGGAATGTTACGGGGTCACTTTGCGACGTGTCAAAGTTAAGATATACCCGGACGGTGTTGAGTTTCGGGAGAAGTCCCCTTTCGTCTATGGTGTTTGTTTGTGGTCACCGTCCGGGCTTTGCTCGACCTTGAGAGTCAAAGCCGGCGAGTTGTGCGAGTCGTTGTCCTACGATGTAGGAGCATTGAGGTTTAGCCCGAGCTGCACTCTATCATCTGGCCCAGTGTTCTCCGCAGTAGCTCGCCCTGACGCCTCGAGTGCTCTGGTCATTCGCTCCCGAGCGAGATCGCCATAGTCTGAATTTAGCTCTGTCCCAATGAAGCGCCGCCCGTGCTTGATTGCTACTGCTCCGGTGGTGCCGCTGCCCGTGAAAGGGTCAAGCACGGTGCCATGATCTGGTGAGCCTGCGAGTATACACGGCTCGATTAGATCCGGCGGGTAGGTCGCAAAGTGGGCGCCCTTATATGACGTGGTGGTCACCGTCCACACGCTGCGCTTGTTTCTGCCCTGCCCACCATTAACCCATGGGATCGACGCGCCTAGATGATCTGCCCTCCATCTGGTTCCATCGTGACAATGCCGCACTTTATTCCCCGCCTTGCTTTGGCTTGCCGGCTCTTTGATCGCATCAGCGTCATAGAAGTACCGCTCTGATTTCGAGAGCAAGAAAAGATATTCGTGGCCTTTTGTCGGCCTATCTTTGACGCTCTCGGGCATTGGGTTTGTCTTGTGCCAGATGATATCCGAGCGCAGATACCAGCCGTCTGCCTGTAGAGCGAAGGCTACGCGCCAGGGTATGCCCATGAGGTCTTTGGGTTTGACACCGTCGGGCAAGTCAACCCGCCGCGGTGAATACCGAGAGCCGGCGTTGCTGTCCTGCTTGGCGCTCGCGCCGCCGCTGCCCTTCGTTGTGCTCGCGTAACTATCGCCCAGATTGAGCCACAGTGTCCCATCGTCCCGAAGAACCCGCCGCACATCCTGAAACACTTGCACGAGATCTCTCACGTATTCATCAAGGCTATCATCCAGGCCGATCTGCCCGTCGTGCCCGTAATCCCTGAGCCCAAAGTAGGGCGGAGAAGTCACGCACGTATGAGCACATCCATCATCAAACGGCAGAGCGCGGGCGTCTGCGATACGAAGATCCCACATGATCACCGATAGCGCCGACGAATCTCACCGGGCCTTGCTGATCCGTAGAGATCGGAAGCCGTCGACCACCACACATACTGAGGCACGTCGCTGTAATGTTTCTTTCGGTACCCGTACTCATCGGTGAGATTGTGGATCAGTTGACCGAGCTTTTGAATCGCTACCATCCCGAGCACTACGGCATAGACGCCAGCCCACATGACATGGCCAGCGTCATAGAGCTGGATACCAATCCAAGTGGACACGGCAAGTATGGCGCCATTGGTAAGCGCGAAGATTAGAACGAGCGGGATCATGTTAATCCTTCCAGTTGAGATAACGATTGATAGCGCGACGAGTAGACCAGCGGCGATAAGCGAGCCAGCCCTCGAACAAGATGGCGCCAGCGATGACGCCGAGGAAAAGATAAGCAGCGTATTTCTCGATCATGCAGCGTCACCGAAGACCAGCGTGAAGTGCTCAGCGTTGCAATTGAACACGAGGCCCAGCTCAGCAAACTCTTCGTAGAACTTCGAAGCGTTCGACCCGAAGTAGAACAGAGCGTTGCCATGCGGCGCGTTCTTGCTCTCACGCGTCGGGTTCCAGAAACTAAGTCGACCAGCGATGAAGCAAACCGACGACGCACGCGCGGCGAACTTCGAGAACCACTTCGTCTCTGTTGATGCGTT
>NZER01000099.1 GCA_002690445.1 Candidatus Pacearchaeota archaeon | reverse complement strand
TCGACTAAGGACAGATAAATTGGCCCTAAAATTCAGTAGGAAAGAACGCACCTACATCCCTAAGTGGGGCCAGAACGATGAACTTCCAGACGACGACCAAATCTCTCTCAGCTTTAAACCTCTGACCGTAGAGGATATGTTTTCAGTGCAAAGAGCCACTAAGGTAAACCTTTTTGGTGGTCTTGCGATAGATGAACAAGATCCAGATTCGTTTGATAAATACTGGCAATTGTTGAGAGAGGTCTTAGTAAATTACACTTCCAACTACAAGAATATTATTGTTGATGATGGTGAAGTGTCGGACCCCGGTTCTGTGATTGACGCATTGGGAGCAGATCACATGGACTTGATTAATGAGATATTCAATCATGTAGTAACTGTTTCTACGGGGACCGATGAAGAAGCAAAAAACTTAGAAGCGGAGTCTGGGCCTACTGCTCAGGACTCCGCTTTGAGTGTGGAGAATGCATCGCCAACAACCTACAAGAAGAGCGAAACTGCGGAGGAAAATATCCCGACACAGGATCAAGTCACCTTATAGGATTTAAAGATAGTATTCCTGTATACATAGATGAATGCTCTACTTCATTGGTTGGGTTGGATTTGTGGGACGTAATAGATTTATTCTTTATGTGTCATTCTGTTGCACCGGGACTTAGTGGAAGTGTGCTGGCAAGATCGTCTATGCCCCACGAAGGTCCGTTGCTTGAACAAGATAATTGGCTGATGTGGGCTTTTGCTACTATAGAGAGAGCTTTTTATGATCATCAGGCAGGGACGCAGTCAGAGAATCAACGAATGCAGCAAACCAAGCAAACAATGGAAAAGATGAAACGTGGCTGAAGAAGTTGTAATTAGAATAAACGCCAAAGACAATGCTTCTCAGGTTATACGCAAAGTAAATAGTGCGCTTGGAAGTCTTGGTGGAGCTACGGCTAAAGCGTCGAGTGGGGCCACAGGATATGGTCGTGCTTTAGGAGGTATACGAAAAGGGGCAAAGACTGCTATTGGCGCTTTGTTCTCAGTGCAGGGTGCTGTTCTTGGAATTGCAAGTGCGCTGTCTATTCAAAAGATAATTGCCTATGGTGATGCTTGGACGCAAACAGCCAACAGGCTGAAGTTGGTAAAGAAAACCAACGAGGATCTGAACTCCACTACGGAGAAATTGTTTCGACTAGCTCAAGAGTCGCGTAGTGAGTTCAATGCAACAGCAGGGCTATATGGGCGTCTTGCCCGTGTTTCCGGTAGACTGAATCTCACTCAGAAGGATCTCCTTTCCGTTACGGAAACAGTGGGTAAGGCGTTTACCATTTCTGGCGCAGGGGCGCAAGAGATGCAAGCGGCTGTCATTCAGCTAGGTCAGGGTCTTGCTTCTGCTCGTCTTAGTGGCGATGAGCTTAGATCTGTTTTGGAGCAAGCTCCGCGTCTTGCTCAAGCTATCGCAGAGGGTATGGGGACGCATGTAGGTATGCTTCGCAAGCTTGGATCGGAAGGCAAGCTTACTGCTGAAGGGGTTATAAAGGCTATCCTTAGTCAGCAAGACAAGATTAGAACTGAGTTTGCAGTTACAAGTGGCACTGTCGCTCAAGGTATGGTGAAGGTAAATAATTCCGTACAGCGATTTGTAGGTCATTTAGACGCACAGTTAAAGTTTACAGAAAAGATACGAGTACAACTACAGAAGGTAACAGATTTTATTACAATAGAAGTCACTGCGGCCATAGCAGTAATCCCTCAGTCGGTTGCTTTGATTGGGGACGCTTTTGGGTTATTGAAAGAAGTAGGGTTGCAGGTATTTAAGAAGATTTTTACAGATCCCATTGGATTCATATCAGATCTGCTAACATTTCTGATAAAAGCTTTTAGAACATCTCTTACCGCGACCATAAAGATAGCTTTTTTATGGGCTAAGAAGATATGGGGACATGACGGTCTTATACACAGGCAATTCGCATTTATAATTCAATTTCTTATAAATGATTGGGACTATGCCTTTAAGATGCTCGCATACGCCGCACAAAAGCTATTTCTGCATCCTTTAGACATGGCGTTTAAAGAGGTGATGCTTGGATTCGGGGATGCGGTTGGGTTTTTTAATGAAGAATGGGGAAGAGCCATTACGCTGTGGACGGAAAAAACAATGGCGGCCACCATTAAGCTTGGTAAGGAACTCAAGCCGCCAGATCTTTCGGTAGAAACAAAAACATACTTAGATGATTACATAGCTGGTTGGGACACTTTAGGAGATACCGCTTCAGCAAGCTTTGACATAATGCTAGAGGGATTGGTGGATCAAGCCAAGCATCTCGGAGAATTGGCAGGTCTTACGGATGAGCAAAAAGAAGCGTTTGCCTCTTTGATAGAGAGGGCAAAGGGAGTACAGGAGGACTACAAAAAAGCGGTTGACGCAGCTAGAGAAGCTAACAAGAAAATGAAGGATGAGGCAAAAGACACCGGAGAGATAGAGGCGGCTGGCAGTAGACTTGAGCAAATGTGGAAAAGAATTAGTGAGGCGATGGGTCGTTATGCTAAAGACGCTGTTAAGGGAGCGAAGGCGGGATTGGCTGAGTACGAAAAAGGCTTGCTCTCTATGGAGCAGTTTACGGCTCAAACAGTTCAAAACACATTGGAGGCTTTGCAGGGCGGTTTTAAAAAAGGTTTTGATGTACTGATATTCGGAAGGCAAGATATTGAAGCGACTAAGGATGCACTGAAGTTTCTTACCGATCCGATGGGTACGGGACACAGTTTAGCGGAACTTGTCACAATGACGGGTGAAGATATTGCAGCCGCTCCCGGTCAAGCTGGTCCCGGCACCGATGTTGGACTAAGACTTACCACATTGAGAGAGGATCTTGAAAAGTTTTCGGGTGACACTGCGTTAACAAAGAAGCTCAGGGATCGTTTTGAAGAGATACGGAGGAGCCTCGGAGGTCTTGTTGTTGATCCAACAATGGCTCCAGATGTAGCACAAAGTATAAATGACCTATTTAGTCAATTAGAGAGTCAGACGGGATTCTTGGGAAGGATGCGGGGGTTTGGTGAGGCCATAAAAGACGCGCTTACTTCATCGTTGCGTGATGATCTTACTACGGGTCTTTCAAACGCAGTGATGGGTGGCCTAACGGATTTTGCAGCGTGGTCGGTATCGGGAATTGCAGACTGGCTTACTGGTGACGAAGCTGCAAAAGTTACTGAGGCTTTTTCTTCTGTCGGTAGTGCAGGGGCAAGCGGATTTGGTACCTTTGATCAACCTTACGTTATGCCGGAAACGGTAACGGAAGGTTTTACGGATATGGGGACCAAATTAGATACTATAAAGGAAAAACTTGTAGCGATAAAAACAGCCATAACAGAGTCTATCGGGAAGGCTTGGGACTTTACGGTTAATTTGCTTGGCAGTGCATGGGGCAAGTTGAAGGATATAGTTAGTTGGTCTATTGGTCTAGTAGACATAGCTTGGGACTTTACGGTTAATTTGCTTGGCAGTGCATGGGAAGGAATCAAATGGCTTGTAAGTGGTGATGGGATACCGAAGATAGCGGGTCAAGCTTATGATTTTACTCTCAATGCGCTTGGCAATGCATGGAGCAAGCTTACAGAATTTGGGCAGGTGATCTCTCGTACTACGGGTAAGACTATTAGTATAATAGCGGATATAGCTGGTACTGCATTTGGCGCAATGGCAGGGTTTGCGGATAAAACTATTGAAATCACTGCGGATATAGCGGGTACTGCACTTGACGCAATAGCAGGGTTTGCGGATAAAACTATTGAAATCACTGCGAATATAGCGGGTACTGCTGTAGGAGCGGCACAGCAGTGGGTAAACAAGACTATTAAAATCACTGCGAATGTAGCTGGCCCTGCGGCGGGAATGATGCAGAGGTTTGTAAATAAAACTATTAAAATCACTGCGAATCTAGCTGGCACTGCGGTGGGGGCGATGCAGACATGGGCGAGTAAAGGTATTGATATAACGGCTACCCTAGCTGGTTCTGCTGTAGATGTGATGGGAGATTGGACAGATAAAGCTATTGATATAACGGCTACCCTTGTTGATAATGCCTCAAGTGCTTTTGAAAAGTTTACAAACAAGGCAATTGATATTACAACAAATATGATAAAAGGGGTGGGGCCAGACGACATTTGGAACACGTTTGTGTCTGGCGCTGAAGGGTTGGGGAAGGCTCTCACGTTTACGACAAGCATTGTTAAAAGTGCAGTGGAGGGCGTTGCGCCAGACAAGCTCTGGAATATGCTCACGGAGGGTGCCACATTAATAGAGAAGACACTTAAGTTCACGACGGACATCGTTAAAAGTGCGGTGGAGGGTGCTACGCCAGAAAATATCTGGAATATGGTCAAAAATGGCGTCACATTAATAGAGAAAACCCTTAAGTTCACGACTAGCGTTCTTCAAGGTGTTACGCCACTTGCCTTGTGGAATATTATTAAAGATGTAAGCACAGTAGTAGAGAAGACCCTTAAGTTCACGACTAGCGTCCTTCAAGATGTTACGCCAGAAACTTTGTGGAACATAGTCAAGGATGCAGCCACAGTAGTAGAGAAGACCCTTAAGTTCACATCGAGCGTCGTTCAAGGAGTCACTCCAGATCGCTTGTGGAATGTTGTGAGTACAGTAGGTGAGGGTCTTAGTAGCACCCTATCCTTTGTGTCTGATGTTTTAAAGGGCGGGACGGCTCAAGATGTTTGGAATGTTTTAAGCGGTGTTGCAAGTAAAGTATCTACAGTATTAGAAGTAGTTGCTGAGTTTAGCGCGAATTCGCTCGCTTCCATTGGCGATTCAATCGCAGATATACTGGGGCTGGGTTCAACGTCTGGACAGGAAATAAAAGCTGCTTTTTCTGGGACACTTGCCGCCGCCTTCCTTGGTTCGCAGATTGGCAAAATGTTCGGACCGGGTGGGGAGATAGGCGGGGCGATAGGCGGGGCATTGGGCCAGACGTTGGGGAATCTGGTAGGTACAGCGTTTGGCCCACTGGGTGCGGTGATCGGAACTGTTATTGGAGCTACGGCGGGCAAGCTTTTCAGAGAACCGGATGTAAAGAGGGCACAGCAACAAGCAGAGTTTATACAACAGCAAGCTACAGCTATTCAAGTTGGAGGAGGCATTGTAGGTCTAACTCAAAGAGAGGATCTATGGGCTGAGATAGATGTTGCAAGTCAAGAATTTATAAATGCATTCCAAGTATCATTGGGTTTTACAAGAGAGGTGACTGAAAACTTCTTAACACCAATAGCTGGTATGATGCCGAAGATAGCCAATCTCGCTAAAGCTATTGAATCGGGTGTTGGTGCGGATTTCCTTAAGAGATTCACAATAGGACAAGAGGAGTGGTGGGAGGCTTACTCGGCAGTAGCAGAAAAGCTAACAGATCTTCCTTTGGATTTCGACGCCTCTGAGATTCGTGCTATGTATGACAATATGTCTGGAGCGGAGGTACTAGAAGATTTTTATGAAGCGTTGAGATTAGGGGTTTTAGATGTGCCGCCAAATATGGACATAGAAAGCGTATTAGCTTCTTTAAGTCAATTCGCAGGGGCAGGAGCAACAACTACTAGAGACTATGGTTCCACGGATACGGGAAGTAGTGGATCAGCTAAGCGGGTTATGCCCGCGCAACAAAGAGCAAATACGGCCATAGGATATGCTTTGTTGAGTGGTAAATTGTCCAAGGGGGCTTTTGCCGGGATAGACAGAAATGCAATATCGGCGGCATTAATGAGTAGGGGAATGATGGGGTTAGAGAGAGGATTTTTCGATCTTGCGGCAGGGGGAGATCCAGATCTTGCACCCTTTCGATCATTAGGTCGGACCCATCCGGGGCTTGCGGGTACTGCTTGGGAAATAACGGCTCGTCATGGCGCTATGGTTCCCGGCCCACCTTCTCGCGCTGTAGGGGCTATTGTTCATGGCGGCGAACGTATCATGTCGCGCGAAGAGCAGTCGGGACAAGGTGGGGTGTCAATAAATAATACGTTTGTCATTAATGGTAATGGAGATGAGGAATTGCTTAGATTAATTGAATCAGCTATGCCTCGTATACAGGGCCAGATAGAAAATACGCTTACCAAGAAATCGCGCTTCGGTCAATTTACTGTTGACAGTAGGGCTATTCGCACGGTACTGACAGACTAATGCCAAACAACAAAGTTAGGTTTTTAATCGAAGATGTCATGGATGATGCAGAATTAAATGCATCATCTCAAACATCTGGACTCCCTGCTATCAATGTTCAAGATGAATTGGTGCGTAAGGTATATAGGACTACGGGCAAGGCAAATGAATATGTTAGCTTTAAGGCATCGGGTGGTCCCACAGGATTTAATACTGTTTTTATAGGAAATTTTAGCGCGTCCAAGGATGCCACTATAAGCTTGCAGTTGAACTCGACAGGTAATTTTGGGTCTGGCCCTGCCGTCAATGTTACTTTATCTATGGCAACGGATGGGCAAGGTAATACTCTACGCAAGATCACTCATTTTTTTGACTCAGTACAAAACTATCAGCATTTGCGTTTGTACTGGAAGGACGCGGGGAACGCCTCAACTAATATTGAGGTAGGAAGAATCATGGCAGGGCGATACATTGAGCCGAACAGGAATTTGAGAGAAGGATTTCGCCTTACTAGAGTGGACCCATCTCGCTTTGCAGAAACGTCAGGGCGGCAGGGATACGCCAACGTGAAGAGACAGTACACGGAGATGACGTATTCTGTTTCATCTTTGGACGAGGCAGAGCAAGATCAGATATTAGGTATATATGCCAAAGTGGGGCGTTTTGCTCCATTGCTTGTATCGCTTGATCCTGTTGCTAGGCCACAGCATCATACGTACTACTCGCAGATTACGACTCCGGTAGGAAGGCAACAGAGGTTTGGCAAAGAGATGGATTTAATGGAAGTGAACTTCCAAGAGAAAAATTAGATGGCGTTCAATCCAAGTGCAAAGTCTGGAGAATACCACTACTTGGTAGAGTTTTTATTGGGTTCTACTACTTTAAGGTATGCAGAAGAAGATCTGTCGATACAAACGAGTAATACGTCGGGAGATTTTTACGAAGGACGACTGCCAACTGCGGGTAGTTTAAGTCGTGGATTGGGTACATTCCTTGAGGCCAAAGAGACTATAGACACGTTTCGAGTAGATGTGGATAATACAGATGGTAAAGTGCAAAATTATATACAGGACTTTGAGTTTGCCAATAAGAAGGTGAATATTTGGCTTGGAGAAGGCGAATCTAAGGCGAACTACTCTCTCGTTTTCCCCGGTTTTGTTACTCATCCAAATGGCATTGGGTGGGATGAAGATCAAGCTCATTTTAATGTTATAGATAGAAGGCTTAAAGACAGGAAGGTTCTCCCCGCCACAGTTTTCAGCACAGACGACTTTCCCGACATACAGAAGAACGCCACTGGATCACCCATACCCATAGTCTATGGCAATTATGCTTCCAATGCTGCCGCAGGGGTGGCTGTGCCTGTCGTATGTACAAGCATGACTGCGACACACAAGAGATTTAAAGTGGCAAGTCACAGATTGAACTCGCTTGATAAAGTGAAGAAGAATGGTGTTAGAGTAAATTATTTAAATGTCTCTCTTGATGATGCTTCTTTTCAGCTTCACAGTGCAGTAAGTTATGCGGCCACTACAGATACCATCTCTGTAAATTGCAAGGGCATCGAAACATTAGGGGGAACTTTAATAGAAAAGCCGCACGACATACTGAAGAATATCTATACTGCATACATGGGTCTTACGTCCGCAGATCTGAATATATCAAGTTTCACTGGCTTGGATGCGGATATAACGGAGGAATGCAGATCGTTTATAAGAAATAGGGTGTCTACCGAAACGCTTGTGGGTGAACTGATTAATGAAGCAAGTCTCGACATGAGGTTTGTAGGAGGTAAATATTCTCCTAAATATAGATCTCTTGATTTGGCATCTGAGCGCACGGCTTATTTTGATTCAGACATAACGATAGATCGAAACGAGAAAGCTGCCTTTTCGGTAGAGCATGACCCAGACAGATTTTACGCCAATAAAATAACTAGCAATTATAATTTTGATCCTACTTACGGTGTTTTTTTAGGGTCTTATACAAGACAGTTGACTACGGAAGTTGACAATGTGTCTTCTGTTATTGAAAGGCCCATGTCGTTTAATTGGTTTTACGACAAAACGCAGACGGAACTGAGAGTGCAAAGGGAGCTAGTAACGTACAGCAATGAACCTATTAACGTGAACCTGACGCTAACAAACAGGGCATTGCTTGAGAGTCTGGCAGACCAGATAGACATTAACTATAATGTTTTCGATTCGCGTACGTTTCAGATAAGAAGGATGGAAACCGATCTTGCTTCTATGACTACGAGGATAAGTGCTACTGACGTGTTTATCTTGGGCGTAGGGCGATGGACGGAAGACGGTGCTCCTGCATGGGCTGACGCTACTGAGTCGGAAAAGGAATCACAGGGGTTTTGGACTACAACTACTGGCTACGCAACATCGACGGATTCAAAATCATTAAATAGAAGTTTGTGGTTTTAGGGAAACAGGAATAATACTATGGCTTACACATCGGGTTTTAGTGTTACAGTAGGTAATCCTACTAAAGCATCTGACGTTGGAGTTCTGTCAACCAACGACGATTTCCTTAAAACGGCAATCGACAAAATAATGTCTGACAGTGCTACACCGGGATTTGCTCTAGTAGATGGAGTGACGGCTACGACTCAATCGGCGGCCAACAACTCGACAAAATTGGCAACCACGGCGTATGCAGATGCGGCGGGTGCCTCCCTCACGGGGACCACCAATAACACCGTCGTGACTGTCACGGCAGCCAACGCTATGCAGGGCGAGGCCAACCTCACCTTCGACGGCTCGACGCTGA
Organism: Candidatus Pacearchaeota archaeon; assembly: GCA_002690445.1. The sequence goes on along the minus strand of NZER01000099.1, from coordinate 2,596 downwards.
CAGTGACGGGAGCGGCAGATGTATCGGGCGATTTTACAGCCGGTACAGTGAATGCCGATAGTGACACAGCCGCGAGTGATAACGCGGCGATGGGCTACACCGCCGCCGAGGGTCTTATCCTGACGGGACAGGGATCGACCAACGATGTGACGATCAAGAACGATGCCGATGGAACGGTCCTCGAAATTGCAACGGGTGGTACAGATGTTGAAGTGACTTCGGGAAACCTCATTATAGGCACCAGTGGCAAGGGCATCGACTTCTCAGCGACTGCTGATGCTGGGGGTATGACGAGCGAGGTGCTGGACGACTACGAAGAGGGCACCTTCACACCCATAGTTAAATACTCTACGTCATCATATGCTCTCAACTGGGAGGAAGCGGAATATGTTAAGGTTGGCAATCTGGTTTATTTTCAACTTGGGGTTGATTTCGATGCAAGTGCATCAAATGATAGTAGTGTAGTATACGTATACGGATTGCCATATACGTCATACAATAGCACGGCATCTCATGTCAGATACTTTGCGGCTTGGGAATACTTTAGTGGGGGCCCTGTCGGCACGTTTTATCTTAACGTGAATAATACTTATCTGACTAGTTATACGCAAAAACAAGATGGCAATGCCCCTGCGAATATAGAGTCATCACAAGTGTATAGAGCGTCTGGTGGAAATCAATTGTTTATGGCTGGTACATATATGGCCGCTTAAGGAGAGTTAAAATGGCAATCGAAAGAAGCATCGAACACGATAAGATCGAAGTAGTTGGGCAATATAAAGCGGTGCAAGTGCGTGAGGCTACGGTTATCACCGAAGATGACACTGAGATTTCGCGCAGTTTCCGCCGTTACGTACTGCACCCCGATAATGACATCACGGACCAGACTGCCGAGATACAAGCGATATGCAATGCGGTTTGGACCGATGCGGTCAAGACTGCGTGGGCAGAGTTTCAAGCAAGTCAGGAGGCCGCATAATGACTGAAGCAATCGAGCAAGAAGAGACCACCGAGTCTCAGCCCCAGACGACGACGCCAGCGCAGCAGTTGGCACTGGTCGAGGCTCAGATGCAAGAGCGGCTCAACGCCCTCGCGTCTAACGATCCGATCTATCAACGATGCGTTGGGCAACGGGACATCCTCACGGCTCTTACAGCCACTAACGGCAAGGTGCCTGACGATGATGCGTAGGCTCCTCACGCGCTTCCTCGCGGCATTGGGGGTGACGGTGACGGTAATCAAACCACGGAGGAAATGATCATGCCTAAAGTGGGAAGCAAGACTTATAGCTACGGCAAAAAAGGCGTAGCGGCTGCGAAGAAAGAAGCCAAACGCACGGGCAAGCCAATGAAGCAAGCCAAGAAACCCAAAGCTAAAGCACGGACTAAGGGTTATTAGGCTTACTCCAATTCTTGACCGTCTTCTACGCCCCTTCATTCGCCTTCTCCAATGGATGATGCGGCCATGATTCATACCTGCGAGGCGGTGATTATTTTCATGCTGGGATCAGCCATCGTCTGGATGAGTGCGCTCGTGATCTGGGCCGCTGTCCAGCGTCGAAAAAATGAACGCGGATACTGATGCAACTGAGGCACTTACAAAATTTGGTGAGCAAAGTGGCGTTGCGAATCTTGTAAGCGAATATTCTTGGATCGCGATAATCGCGTTTGCGCTGCTGCTGTTCAAGTCGAGTATCGAAAATGGCGTAGCGGGGTTACAAGTATTTTTTGGGACTGACTACGACGAAGACGATGTAGTCATAGTAGACGGTAGGCCGGGCCGTATTGCCCGTGTGGGCCTCACCAAGACCGTTTTTTATCTGACGTCTTATCGGGATGGCGTGGCGGTTGGTGGGACTAAGTTGGCAGTCCCAAATACAGCACTCAAAGATATGCGAATTGAGAAACCGCTGGAGAATTTGGAGTCTGAAGATTACTGGCGTTGGTCGGAAGGACCGAATGGCAAGGGGAAAAATGAATAATGCCACGCCCACAATCGAGCAAAGACATCGCTTCGTTCTCAGAGTGCAGGGTCGAGGTGGACAAACTTCTCGCAGAAAAAAAGGTGCTGCAACAGGATAATAGCAACTTACAAATAATAACACGGGAATCTAAAGCGGCGGCAGAGGAACTTAAAAAAGAAAAACGGCAACTTACCCGTAAAATGGGGGTGATCACGCGCCAGCAAGCGGCAGCAGAGAAGCTAAAATCTTGTTCGATGACCAGTGCCTCGGCGATCTCGGTGGTCACGCTGCTCTGGGCTTCGTTTGGCGAGTATGGATACCCTGGTCCTGCGTGGCTCTTTGAGCATGAGATTTTTTATGGGTTTGTATGCTGGGCTGCAACGACGACCTTCGCCTGGGTGGCGCGAAGTTATTACGAAGCAGATTAACGATGAGGCTAATATGAAACGCATAATCGACAAGATCACCAGCCGCAAGCTGGCGGTGACCGCTGCGGTGGGTGCGGTGGCCGTTACCGGGGCCGTAGACTTCACTTGGCCGATGGCGGCGGTGGTGTGCTGCTACCTGGTATCTCAGGCTATCGTGGACGCGAGGGTTGAGTGATTAGGCGACGTTTGATCGGGGTGTCTTCCT
>NZER01000098.1 GCA_002690445.1 Candidatus Pacearchaeota archaeon | reverse complement strand
TAATAAAAAAGAAGGAGATAACTATTTATTAGTTGAAGATTGATTTGATAGCTCACTAAATGTTAGATTAAACAAAACTGCCCATCATAATAATATTTAAATACCAGATTATCTAAAATGTTGTATGAAAAAGGAGTTGGTTTTAGCTGGTTTGTGTTTGGTTTTTTTTGCGTCGTTTGCGTCTGCTCGGCTGATGATTTCAGAGCCAGAGGATGTTTATAGTTTGGGTGATAAACTTTACATAACTGTTGAGGGGATTCGGGGGGGTGATTCAGGGAATCTTAATATTAATCTTGACTGCGGGAATGTGAGTGTTAATTTGCTGAAGATTTCGGCGCGGGCGTTTTCTCCTGAGGGCGGGCAGAGTTATTCCCTGCCTTATAAGGTTTTGACTTCGGAAGATTTGGAGATTAGTTCTCTGAGCCGGATTGTTGGGAATTGCCAGGTTTCGGTGGGGGTGGGGGATGAGAAGGTCTCTACTGATGTTTTTGAGATTAGCAATAATATTTCTATTGAAGCTAGTGTTGATAAATTACATTATGATCCTGGGGAGGAAATTACCTTGAGTTTGTCAGCGACTAAATCAAATGGGCATTTGGTGAGCGGGTTTGTTGAGGGGAGTAATGCGAGCGACTTTTCAAAAGAGATTGAGAATGGAGCTTTGACTGAGGTTTTTTCGATGTCAGATACAGCAGAAGCAGGAGCTTATGTTTTGAATCTTTTTGTTTATGATGTTTCTGAAGGGGATGGGATTTTGAATCAGGGGCTGGCAAAGGTTTTGTTTAAAATAAATCAGGTGCCGTCGTTTATTGATACTGGTTTGTCTGCAGTGGAGATAACGCCAGAGGAAAATCTGACAATTAGCACTGATATTTATGACCAGTCAGGGAAGGAGATGGATGGGGATGTTTCTCTTTTGATTGTTTCGCCTGATGGGGGTGAAATTCAGAGGACGATTAAATCTGGGGATTTTGTTGCGCTGAATTTTCCTTTGAATGCGACAGCTGGGGTGTGGAGTATTTTTTCATTTTTCTTGGAGATTAATGAGGAGGACGAATTTGAGATTTTGGAGCTGCAGAAGGCTGAGTTTGAATTTCAGGGTTCTATTTTGATTGTGAAGAATGTTGGGAATGCGAGGTATCAGAAAAATGTTGATGTGAAAATCGGGGATACTTTGGAGGAGCTTGTCCTTAATATGGATATTGGCGAGGAGAGGAGATTTAATTTGAAAGCGCCTGATGGGGAATATGAGATTATTGTTAATGACGGCGACTCAAGTGCTTCGAGGAGCGTGGTGCTGACTGGGAATGCGATTTCGATTGATGACTTGAGGAATGTGGGAATTTTTAAGAACTATTCTGTTATCTGGATTTTTTTGATTGTGGTTTTGGGGGGGGTTGGGTTGGTTTTGTTTTTTAAGTATAGGAAAAAGTCAGTTAGACTTAAGGATAAGGTCAAGAAGGTTCCTGGGAAAATTAAGAAGATAAAGGATAAAGTTAAGGGGCGGGTGCCTGAGAAATATTCTTCTAAGGTTTCTGATACGCTGCATTTTACTAATAAGTCTCCTACGTCTCAGAGTTTGGACGAGCATGAGGAGAAAGATGGGATGATTGATTTGACTGAAACTAAAGTGGGAAAGGCAGAGTCTAGTTTGGTTTTGAAAGGTGAGAGAAATTCTTCTACTGTGATTGCGCTTCGTATTAAAAACTATGAGGATCTTGGGAGGGAGGGGCGGAAGAGGGTGGCGAATATTGTGGCGGGTGTGAAAAAGGAGAAGGGGCTGGTGGACTGGCGGGGGGAGTATATTTTTGTTATTTTTTCTCCGTTGGCGACTAAGACATTTAAGAATGAGCTTCTTGCTGCTAAGGCAGGGTTTGATATTTTTGAGAAGATAAATCTTGGAAATAAAAAGTTTAAGGATAAGATTAGTTTTAATATTGGGATTAATTCTGGGGATTTGGTGGCTTCTAAGAAAAAAGGCAAGCTCCAGTATACGAGCATTGGGAGCACTATTGCGCTGGCAAAGAAGATTGCTGACTCTGGTTCTGGGAAGCTGTTGATTTCTAATTCTGTGAGAAAGAAATTGTTGAAAGATTTGAAATCTGAGAAGGCAGAGGCAGTTGGCAAGACAGATGTTTATGAAGTTTCTAAGATAATTGACAGGAGTTCTAATCAGGAGAAGTTGACTGAATTGTTGAAGCGGATGGAACGGGGTTAGGATGGGGCGGGTGGGTTGATAGTTTTAAAAAGTTTATTCTGTTGAGATTGGGGAGGTTGATATGAAATTTTTTCAAAAAGATGAACTGAAATTATTGTGGCCATTTTACTTAGATGCGCTTATTTCTCCATTATTGTTTTTCCTTCCTGTTTTTATTGTTGTTTTTCTTGCGGGGCTTGAGCTGAGTTTTTTTCAGATAGGGATATTAGTTGCAGTTACACCGTTATTTCAATTAATATTTGAAATTCCTACAGGGGCTATTGCTGATTTATATGGGCGGAAGTTTTCAGTTTTGTTTGGTTATCTTCTTGAAGGATTGGTTGTGTTAAGTTTGTTTTTTGTTAGAGACTATTATTTGATGCTAGGGGCTTTTGCGCTTTGGGGGTTTGCGAGCACTCTTTCATCGGGAAGTAAGGAAGCGTGGGTTATTGATTTAGTGGAGAAGAAAAGTAAAAGTTTATCAAAAAGTTTTTTTCATAAATCCCAAAGCTTTGATGCTTTTGCTTTAGTTATTTCTGGAATTATTGGGGCGTTTATAGTTAAGAAATTTGGTATGTCAAGTATATGGTTATTTGCATTTTTTTCATTTGTTATTTCTAGTTCTATACTTCTTTTTGCTAAAGAGAATTTTGTTAAGAGGAAAATAAAAATTAGGCAATCTTTTTCTGAGCTAATTAAACAAACTAAGGAGACTTTTTCGTATGGATATAGGCATCATGTTCTTTATTATTATCTTATTGCGAGTTTTGTTTTTACTCTTGGTCTTGCTTTTAGTATGGGGATAACTTGGACTCCCCTTTTACTTGAACTTAATTTTCCAGAACATTATTTTGGATATATGTGGTCTGCAATTGCAATGAGTATGATGATTGCTCCAATTTTCTCAAATAAACTTTTGAAAGAGAGGAAAGAGAAGAAATTTATTATGATAAGTCTAGCTCTTTCTGCATTAGTTACTTTTTTTATTTTATTTCCTAAGGAGTGGATTTTTGCATTAGTAGTCCTTCTTACAATTCAGTTTTTTATGATTTTAAGAATGCCTGCATCAAAAATGTATTTTCATAGATTTATTCCGAGCAAATTAAGGGCGACAATGGGAAGTGTTGATGCGATGTTATCTTCCTTGGCTGGAATTATTGCTGTGCCTATTGTTGGATACTTAATAGATGTAATAGGTGCGAGATATACAATATTGATTTATGCCCCGATTACTATTTTAGTTATCTTTATTTACTCACGGATTAAGGAGGGTGAGATATGAAAAAAGAAGCTGAAAGGATTATAATTCTTATAGAGATAAAATCACTGAAGATAAATAAAAGGTGGGCTCAGCATTGTCCGGAGACCATGCTGAGCTTTAACAATAAGGTTAAATATCAGTAATATTTAAATCTTTTGATAGGTATGAGAAAATGAAAACTAAAAAGACAAAAACATTATTTTTCGATTTTGACGGGACAATTGTGGATTCGAAGGAAGCTTATTATGATGCAATGGAGGAGAATCTTGAGGGGTGGGGGTTGGGGCGGGCGAAGATGGATAAGGTGATTGATTTTGGTTTTAGTTTGAAAAAGACTTTGCGGAAGCTGGGGTTTTCGTGGGTAAACACGTGGATTTTGAAAAAGAAGATTATGGATAAGGTGAGGAAGAGGGTGAATGAGGTGAAGAAGTGCAAGGACAGCGGGGTGATAAAGGGGTTGGGGGGGCGGAAGATTCTTGTTTCGAATTCGTTGAAAGAATTTATTATGCCGGTTATTAAGCATTTGAAGCTGAAGGGTTATTTTTCTGAGATTTATGGTGCTGATGATTTTGATGACAAGGCAGAGTTTTTGAAGGATTATATTAAGAAGAAAAAACTGGATGAAGGTGAGTGTTATTATATTGGGGACAGGGTGAGGGATGTGGAGGTGGCTCGTAAGGCAGGGTGCAGGAGTGTGATTGTTTCTAATAAGTGTTCGTGGGATTCGCAGGGGGAGTTGAAGAGGGCTAAGCCGGATTTTTTGATTCGGGATTTGGATGAGTTAAGGAAGTTGGTTTAGTGGGTAACTCCAAGACGCAAGCGTCTTGTCGTCTCTGAAGACTTTTAGTAATATTCAATCATCTTTTTATATCGTAGAATGCTTAATAGTAAGTAAAATGCTGGACAGAACATTGGGAACTTGCAGCTGATAATGGAATATTAGAAAGATTTGTTTTTCTTTTTCGATAATTTTATTAATTACTTTTGTATGATCTACTTTATGGTTATTGATTTTGAAAAAATTCACAAAGCTTTTGATGGGACGATGCTTGATTTATGCACTGAATGCGGTGGACAATGTGAAAAAAATGAGATAAGTGTTTTTTTGCCTGGTGAAGTAGAATTTATTGCTAATAAAATAAATTTTGATAAACAGAAATTCGTTGATGATTTTTGTAATATAATAAAATTTAAGAACCACGATATTCACATGCTTAAAGCAGGTGTGTGTCCTTTCTTGAATAAAGAATATAGATGTGAATTAGAAGATAATAACTGTAAACTTATCCATTGTTTGATGTATCCTATTTTAATTGGGATTGAAGATAATAAAATCAAAATTTTTGTTGATACTAAACATTGCCCAATGGCGCACAAAATCCAAGACGATTTTAAAAATCACGCCTTCAATATTTATGAAAGCATAAAAAATGATATTCCAAAATGGTGGTTGGAATTTGTTTCTAAATATGATGAATGCACTTATGATTATCCAAAACTTGAAAAAATCAAAGATAATAAAATCATCTCAATAAATGAATTAGAAGACTGCATAACATAATTATAAAAATTAATTTAACTGGTTTAAAGCCCGGACAACATTTTGCTCGAGGTCTTGGTTTTTTTTGAGGAATTTTTGGAACAAGGATTGGATTTTTTGATCTTGTTTTCTTTTTTCTGCTTTAATTTGTGTAAGGGATGCATAGAGTTCTATTTCTTTGTCTGAGAGGAAGTAGAGGGGGCGGGGCGGGTTGTCTTGGGGTTTTAGTTTTTTTGGGGAGAAATTTCCTTTTAGGATATTTTTGAAAATGTCTTCGGCAACTTGGGAAAGATTATCAGATGAAAAATTTGGTTTGGTTGAGAAAGTGGTTTTGAATTTTTTTTCTAATACTTGTTTTAGGACAGCGGTGTTGAGTGAGTTTGATTTTTTTAATTTGATTGTTCTGTTTTTTGGGAGCATTTTGTATTTACGAATTGTTCTGAAGATTTTTCTTTCAAAGTAATTAAGAAATTCTTTTTTTGTTAGTTGTTTTTGGTTTGTGAATTTCCAGACTGTTTTGTTTTTCATTGTCTGATTTTTTCAAATACTTTTGCTAGTTTTTCGCTGACAACTTTTTTCAGGTCTGCGGGGTGCAGTTTTTTAGAAAGAAAATCTTTTTCTAGTTTTTCATAGGAATCATATTTTACATTGCCTCCGAATTTTTCTGGGCGAGAGATGTTTAATTTTTGGTAGACTGGGAAGATTATGATTTTTGTGATGTCCAAGACTGGGTTGGGCTGAGCTTCTGGGCAGTAAGCTTTTGAGATTTTTTTGTTTATTTCATTTGATGAATCTTTTATTGAGATTAGTCCTGATTTGTCTGAAGATGACATTTTTCCTTTGCCTTTTAATGATGGGATTATAGGGGTATGGACAAATGCTGGGACTGGGTAGTTAATTTCTTTTAAGCTTTCTAAGGCGATCATGTGGATTTTTCTCTGCTCCATGCCTGCAACAACAGCGTCGACGTTTAGAGCTTTCATGTCTGCGACCTGCATGAATGGGTAGATAATCTGTGTGACTTTTGCGTGCTCTATGTCCCGAGCTACGCCCTGCATTGCCCGCACTCCCCTGTTTATTGTTGAGTTGGCTGCAAGTTCTAAAACATCATCGAAATATTCTGGTTTTTTTTGGAATGATGTTCCGATAATAATTTCAGGATTTTTTAGGCCAATTTTTTTAAAAGCTTTTTGCCATTTCTTTGCCTGTTCGCTGATAAATTTCTGATCTCCTTTTTTGTTTAGCCAGGCGTGCCAGTCTGCTAATAAGATCTTGACTTTAAATCCTGCATCTTCAAAATCTTTTAGTTTGAGGATTGTGACAAAGTGCCCGATGTGGATGTCGCCAGAAGGTTCGTATCCGCAGTATACAACTGGCTGGTTTTTTGTTGACAGGAGTTTCTCTGGGTTGATTATTTCTTCTGTGTTTCTTTTTATTAATTCTATTTTTTGCTTTTGGTTCATTTAGTTGGATAGTAATTGAGATATTTAAAGTTTTGTCATGGTGGGTTTTGTGCCTTTGACAAGATAGGCGAGCCGTAGGCTCGCTGATTTAGAGCGTGCCTGGCGGCACGCGCTGCCTTCGGCAGTTTGGTAGTGGTGAACTGAGGTTACTTGTTTATCTTCTCTTTTTAACTTTAAAATAAAAGAACCCTACAACTAATCCAACGACAAGTAAAACTCCTCCAATTATATTAGAAGTTGAATTTGTTAAATTTCCTATAGCATTACCTGTTATATTAGATGATAAAAAAATATCCCTACAATCATTCCTAAAATCCCGAAAAAGAGAAACAACTTGGCCTTTCCATGCCCTCTAGGAGATTCTCTCGAAGAAATTAATGTTCCTAAATTTCTCCCTTTAGCTACATCTCTTCTGAGTTTTTGAACAATTGGACCCCCATCTTGTGAATCTAATTCTGCATCTATAGTTTTTTTAAAAGAAGCTAATTTTCTCGATTGATTTCCTTTTAATTCGCTAGATTTTTCAGATGCTTGAGCGATTAATTTTTGCATATCCTTCACCGAACCATACCAATCATCTTCACTTTTCCAACCTTGCTCTGGAAATTCCAAATAAGCCATTGCCCCATCTAATGTACCAACAACAGAAGAATAATTCCCCCTAGCTAATTGTTCTCGAGCTATTCTCATGCTTCTTTCAAAAGTGTTTCTATCGTTTTCATAAGCCATATAAAAATATGGTGGCTATCCTTTAAATATCTTACTAAATAATCACATGATTGTTTATTCTGGATTATATTGTCTTTCCTATTTCAAAATTAACCAAACTTTCCCAGATGTTTTATAAAGTTTTTGTTGGTACTTGTTTGTAATGATATTTTTTAGGGTAAGTGTTAACAGGTTTAACGAACATTTAAAAGAGGGTTGTTCTTTTTTTTGGGATGGTCAAAAATATTTATAAAAAATCTACTCCTCATAGAAGAATTAAACATTATGATTTACTGGTTCTTGGGGCGGGACCGGCGGGGTTGACTGCGGCGCTTTATGCTTCGAGATATAATCTGGATGTTGCTGTTGTTGGGAAATTAATAGGCGGGACTGCAAATTTGGCTGAAGAGGTTCATAACTGGCCGGGGTATGTTGGTTCTGGGAAAGATTTGATGAAGAAGTTTAAGGAGCAGGGGGAGGGTTTTGGGGCGCGGTTTCTTCAGGCAGAGATTGATAATGTTGAGAAAGATAATGATGGTTTTGTGATTGAGTTGAAGCATGACGATGAGAAAAAAATAATTCACGGGAAGGCGTTGATTGTTGCTTTTGGGACAGAGCGCAGGAAACTTGATTTGGAAGGGGAGGATGAATTTGTTGGGAAGGGTGTTAGTTATTGTGCGACCTGCGATGGGCAGTTGTTTCGGGGGAAGGTGGTGGCGGTGGTGGGGGGGGCTGATTCTGCTGCGAAGTCGGCTTTGTATCTTGCAGATGTTGCTAAGAAAGTTTATTTGATTCATAGAAGGGATGAGTTGAAATGCGAGCCAACTTTGCTTGGTGAGATAAAGAAGAAGAGAAAGATTAAGGTGTATTATAATTCTATTATAACTAAGATTGATGGGGGGGAGAAAGTGGAGGAGATTAAGGTTGAGCAGACTGAAGATGAGAAGACAGAGAAGTTTGAGCTGGATGTTAATGGGTTGTTTATTGAGATTGGGGGGAAGCCGATGACTGAGATTGTTGGAGGTCTGGGATTGAAGTTTAACAATAGTCATATTGTTACGACAAAAGAAATGAAAACTTCTGTGGATGGGATTTTTGCGGCAGGAGATGCAACTGCGGGGTATCTGAAGCAGATTGTCACGGCGGCGGGGGACGGGGCTATGGCTGCTAAATCAGCTTATGATTATTTGAGATTTGAATATGAGAAAGAAAAAGCATAGCATTGAAAATCAGTTTTAATATTACCACCCTGAAACAATGAAATTCCTCTTTTATCGACGATAAAATCTTAAAATGATTTGGGTTTTTCAAAACGACGTATATTCTAAGAAATATAGATTTAATGATATAAGTATTTAAATAATATTTTTAGTTTTTGCCTTCATGAGGATTTGGAAAAGAGGGCTGATTTTGTTTATGCTTTATCAACTGAAAGGAGGTTTTAAAATATGAAAAAAATATTAAGTTTATTAATGATGGCCTTGATGGTTTTGTCAGTGACACCAATGATTGTTGGTGAAGAAGGAATTGTTGACGGAGGAATTGAGTTAGATGTTGGAGAAGTTAATGAGCCTCCAGAAGTATGTACAGATAGTACACAACGATCATGGAATCCAAATGACCAGACATACTATACAGCAGAACTTTACGGAACTAATGATACTAATGATTATGGTGATGATTACTATGATGTAAGTGTAAGAGGCAACTATGTATTTACTGGAGAAACTGTAACATACTATGTTATTGTTGAAGATGAAAATGGAGAAGATGATACAGATGAAGTTATCCTTCAAAAAGATGATAGCATAACTGTGACAGGTGTAGGTTCATGTAGTGAAATAGAAAATCCTCCTTGGGCAAATGGAGATACATTAGATCAATTTGATTGTGGCACAATAGTTTATGATGATGACACAATGAATGCATACAGATGTGTATTAGTTGTGCAGGATTGGACTGGTGTACAAGATATCAATGTTAAAGCAACTGATGATGATGGTGCATCAGATACAAGCACATGGAGTGACAGATTAACTTTTAATCCACCACTCAGTGTAACTTTGACTAATTCAATAGATTTTGGAAATGTTGAAGAAGATTCAACTGTTACATCAAGTGCAGTTTACCTTAACAATGTAGGCAGTGATGGGGTAGTCATGGATATGTATATTGCATCTGATGATTATTTTACAGATCCACTTAATCCAACAGCAATTTGTGGTATTGGAAATGGGATACCTTATTATGCATTTAGTTATTATGCAACAAAAGGTTCTGTAGACTCTGGAGACAATGACAATGTATTCCCAGGATTAGGAGAATCTAGATGGAACAGATGTGAGGCTGATGATGATGAATACACACCATTACCTTCTCATTCAGGTGAGATTGATGACATGTGTAGGATAGTAAATCATTTAGAAGAAGGTTCATTTCTTACTCAGGGGCAATCAATGTCACTAACATTTCAGTTAGATGTACCTGAACCATGTGAAGGATCATTCACAAACGGTAAATTCCATTTTGCTGGAAGAGTTGTTTAAAGCCAAATTTTTTATTTTTTATTTTTTATTTTTTCCAAAGAGAAGGGGTGATTTCATAGTCAGAAAAATGAAAAGTTCACTAATAACAAAAATTAGTTTGTTTTTTCTAGTTGCAGTTCTAATCTCCTCTTTTGTAAATGCTATTGAGGGAGAAGTTGGCGGTGGTTTTGGAATAGATATTGTTGTTGGAAATCCAGATTCTGGGAATAATGCAAATGATGATGTTAATGATAATTCTAACAATGGCCAAAATGATCAAGAAACTAGGAGCAAGAGCAAGACAAGGCAAAATCATGGAAATGAAGATAGTGAAAGCTCTATATTAATAACAACTAAAAATATAAATGGGGGAGTTAATACCGAAGACAGCCGAAGTAAAGGAATCACATTAAACTTACCAATATTGGATAGGGAAAAAACTAATGAGATCAATAAAATACCTTTACAGATTTTGGTATTTTTAATATTATTAACATCCTTACTTTTGCTAACTCTTATTTTTTTGGTTATTTTAAATAAACAAAAAATCACGGAATTAAAGTAGTAAAAATTTTATAATCTTGTTAAAGCTATTATTAAAAAATATATTATATACTGCAATAATACTTATAAATGGTGTAACCAAAGAATGGTCATGAAAAAGATTACTAGAAGAATATTACCGATATTATTAATTATTCTGTTGATGAATATTTCACTAAGTTATGCTGCAGATGATTCGCTGGTAGCTTCGATATCTAATCCAAAAATGGTTTTGTATAAAAATATTACAGAAGGAGAAATATTGAATTTTCAGGATAGTGTTATTGTCAATAATGAAAACACTAAAAATATAAAGATTACAGTAACTGCGTCTGGAGTATGGCAAGAGCTTGTCACAATTAGAGAGCCAAGTTTCACATTAAAACCAGATGAAAGAAAGGAAGTTTTTTATGATATTGAAATAAATGAGCCAGGTGAATATGGAGGAGACATATTAGTATTATTTGAACAACCAGATTCTAAAAATGAACTTTCTCTTGCTCAAAGATTAGTAGTTCATGTTGAAGGAGGGGGAAGGGATGATTCTCTGACTAAAATTTCCACTACTCAAATTTTAAGTTTAGGGGGTATTGTTCTTTTTGCAATATTAGCAATATCTTTATTTGTATTAATAAGGAGGGGAAAATGAAAAAAATTGTCTTGATTATGGGGGGGATATTATTCTTCTTATCATTTGTGAATGCTGTTTCTGCTTCTGAAGATGTGGCTTATGTTGTGACTAATCATTATAATATTAAAGCAGAATTCATAGAAATTTTAGATGAGCTTGACTTAACTTATGAGATTATTTACCCTAATGAGATTGGAGATTATGACCTTTTTGAATTTAGATTATTATTGTTAAATGATGACTTTTTTTCGAATTGGGCAGAAATTCCAATAAATGATCTCCCTGCTATGATAGTTAATGGAAGAAACATAGATGAGTGGGGATGGACAAAAAGGGTTACAACAGCTTCTCAAAGTATTCCTATTCATGTTGATTTAGATAATTCTCATGAGATAACAGAAAATTTTCCAGAAAATATCCAAGTTTATAATGATAAAGACCCAAATGTTTATTATTTAGATAAGCGAGACATTTATTCTGGCCTTAATATAATAGGGATGAATACTTATGATAATGAAGATGCTGTTATTGCGTTTGCAGAAGCTGGCACAGTCTTAACAAAGCAGGGAATGCCAGATACTCACATTAATGCAAATTCTGTATTTTTCGGGATAACAGAAACAGAATATTGGACAGAAGATACAAAACAATTATTTAAGAATTCACTATTGTGGTTGGCAGGTGGGGGGGATTCTTTTAATCTTCAAATAAAAGAAGGGCAAAACTTAGTTTCTCTTCCATTAATCTCTACAATTGATGTAGATGAACTTAAAAACTCAAATCTAGAAATCCTTTCTATTAAAGAATATGATGGGTCTGGAGAATTAGTTGAGGCAACTGAGATGCATAATAATCTCGGATATTTCATTGAATCAACAGAAAATTTAACATTAAGAGTAGATGGTGAGGAAGCAGAAGAAGAGCAGAGTGTAGAATTAAATGAGGGGCTGAATTTAGTTGGTATAACTTCCTTGGATAACATGCTTCTTGATTTACTGCCTTCGGAAGTTATTGAGATTTCAAGAAGAAATGATGAAGGATTTTATGACATTGCAACTTATTATGAGGTTGGGGGATGGTATAATGCTTTTGAACTTGAACCAGGAAGAGGATATTGGTTTAAAACAAATAATGAGGTCACATGGGAATATTTTCCAGTATAAAAAAATGATAAAAAAAATGATAATAGCAATGATGATGGCAACAATAATTTTGCCAGGAGCATCTGGAAGTACAATGAAAATTTATCCTAGTGATGATGCTTTTGTTAGAAGCAGGCATTCATCAACTAATTACGGAGAGAGAGCAGACCTCAGGGCAGGTTATAATACAAATTATGGAACAGATAGGAGTTATTTAAAATTCGACCTAAGTTCCCTGCAAGGAGATACAATTAATTCTGCTGTTTTCTCAATTGATACAGTATTTTATCAAAACAACCCAACTATTAATTTATATTCTGTTTCTAATAATAATTGGGATGAAAGTACAATTACTTGGAGCAACAAACCTTCTTATGACTCATTAATTGATTCAGAAACAATAAGCAGCCCAGACAGAATTGAATTTGATGTCACCTCAGGAATTGAAGGAAATGAATTCTCTTTTGTTATGATTGAGCAAGGAGAAAACACTGATGCTCAATTTTATTCAAAAGATTTAAACACAGGCATGGAAGGAGATGAAGTATTCTGGCCTTATTTAGAAGTTGAGTATGGGGAGGGGGGTGGTTGTGCAACTGATGCAGATGCGGACGGAAATGGGATGATTAGTATGGTAGAACTCTTAGATTATATTTCAGAATGGAAAGCAGGAAATGTAAATATGCTGGGCTTATTAGATGCAATAGGTCTATGGAAAGCAGGAGAGGGCTGTTAAAATGTTAAAAAAATTATTAATGTTAATTATAGCAGTTTTCTTCGTAACAAGTTTAGTTTCAGCTTCAAGTATTGAGAGAAGCTTCTCAGCAACAGAATTAACCCCTGGAGATAATTTAGATGTTACTTTAACTGTAACAGTTGATGGAGGAGAAAGTTATTATTTAATTGATGAACTATACCCCTCAATTAGTTGGACAATCACCGATAGTGATGGAGGAGACGAATCAGAAGCTGGACATTTAAAATGGATAGTTATAAGTGGAGCAGCATCAACAACATATACTTATTCATTAACAGTTCCAGATGAACTAGGAGAGAAAACTTTCTCTGGAATCTATGCTTTTGAAGGGGGCACAGAAGAAGATATTGGTGGAGGAGATACAATTACAGTAAGCAATCCAAATAATCCTTTTGCCCACCTTAAGATAAATGAGTTTGTTTCTGATCCAATATCTGGAAATGAGTGGATTGAATTACATAATCCAACTGAGAATCTAGTTGATTTAACAGGATGGACAATAGAAGATAATACAGGTTCAACAGCAAGTCTAGATGGATTAACAATAGATAGTCATGGATACTTAGTTTTAGAAAAAGGAACAGGCTTCACTTTTATCCTCAACAATAATGGAGACATAATTATATTAAAAGAAGGAACAGAAGAAGTGGACAAAGTGGCCTATGGAAATTTTGATGATGGCAACCAAGCTGATAATGCTCCTGTAGCTACTGAGGGAAAATCTACAGGAAGATCTGCTGATGGAATCGATACAGATGTAGATAATGTAGATTTCATTGTTTTTGATACACCAACCCAAGGAGCAACAAACAACGGAGCACCACCAAACCCAGATCCGGATCCTGACCCAGCAACATCAGATGACCTGATGATCAATTATGTTAGGGGAAAAATTATGTTAGATGGCCAGGGAACTCCTGCAAGTACAGGATATCAAGTTGAGGTCTTAACAGGAGATAACATTGGATATATTTATACCAGCACAGTTGATACAAACATTCCGGCGTCACTAGAAGGACAGGGATATTATGATACAGGAGATGATCCAGGTTTTAGTACAGGTGAGAGTTTTAAAGTCAGTATTGATGGCTATGATTGTGATACTGAAGAGATATTTGAAAATGGTGGAAACGGCAACTTTAATACTGGAGAAGGATTAGTAAACATTAATTGTGTCACTATTAATCACCCGCCTGTTTTTGAAACCATAGAAGACCAAGAAGTAGATGAAGACCAACTTCTTGAATTTAGTGTTAATGCTAATGATTTAGGGGATGATCTTATATATTCAGCAGAAAATCTTCCAGAAGGAGCTGGTTTTGACCCAGAAACCAAAACATTTTCATGGACTCCGGATTATGATGATTCTGGGATTTATGGTGTTGATTTTGTTGTTAGTGATGGTGAATCAGAAGACAGAGAGGAAGTTATCATAACTGTAAATAATATTAATAGATTACCTGTTCTAGATCATATTGAAGATCAAGAAACTCCTGAAGATACTGTTAAGACATTTGAAGTAAGTGCAACAGACCCAGATAATGATGAACTAACTTATAGTATTATTAATGAGGATACAGATAAAGTAGATTGTAGAGTTATTAATGAAGATAACATAAGGTTAACTCCAGTTGAAAACTGGTATGGAACCACAACCTGCACAGTTCAAGTAAGTGATGGAGAATCAACAGATTCTCAGGAATTTAATATAGAAGTCTTGCCAGTTAATGACCCTCCAGTTTTGGACCCTATAGGTGATATTGTTGTAGATGAAGGCGACTTAATTGAAATCTTTGCTCATGCTACTGATATAGATAGTGATATTTTAACATACTCAATAAGCAATCCTAACTTTATTCAGGGCGAAGAAAATTTTCCAGAGTTAGTTGCATATTATAATTTTGAAGGTGACACAAGAGACAAAAGCGGAAACAACCATCATGGAACAAATTATGGAGTAGAATTTGTTAACAGCAAACCAGGGCTGGGTAGGGCTGCTAGTTTTGATGGTGGGACTGATTATGTAGAAGTTGCTAATCATGAGGATTTAAGTTTCACAGATGAGGTTACAATTTCCATGTGGATTAAAGCTGATGATGTTGAAGAAGGTTATGCAGATCACCTGATTTCTAAAGCTGTACCAGGCACTACAGATAATGCGAATTATGTATGGTATTTATTTGGCGAGAGTTCAGAAAACAAGACAGGACATTCCAGAGTTTATGCAATGGGAAGTTATGGATGGCAAGTTGTTTCTTCAACTGCCTTTATAGATTTAGATGAATGGTATTATCTCACATGGACATATGATAAAGATATTGGAGGAATATTATATGTCAATGGTGTGGCAACAGGAGAAACAGAAAATCCAGGAGAACTTGCTACAAATGATGAAACTTTAAGAATTGGCAAAAGCCACTGGCTTCCTCAATCAGCAATCGATTCTTTTGACGGCTTGATAGATGAAGTTCAAATCTGGGATAAAGCATTTACAGAAGAGGAAGTTGAAGCAGACTATGAAAACAGAAATTCATATTTTGCCTGGCAAACAGATTACAATGATGCAGGAGTTTATGATATAACTGTGAATGTCGCTGATGATGGGATTCCAGAAAGAACAGACACAGAAGAAGTGAGGATAACAATCAGAGAGAAAAATGAGCCACCATACATAGATCTATTAGATGACATAACAATAGATGAAGATTCAGGATTCCAGGACAGCATACCTTTAAGTGCTTATGATAATGATGGGGAAATAGATCGGTATGTTATATCTAGTGAAGATCTTGACGAAGTTGACTGCAGTGTAAGTGATGCTATGTTTGGTGTTGAACCTGCCCCGGACTTTTCAGGAGAAGCAAGCTGCACAATAAGAGTTTATGATGATGAAGATGCTTTTGATGAAACAATAGTTTTAATTCATGTTGAAAATATAAATGATGCTCCAACTATTGTGGTAGACCCTAGATTCGACCCGCTGATTTCAGAATATGGAACTCAGGTGTTTTCTATAACTAAAGAAGATATAGATAATACAGAAGCAGAGATTCTTGTAAACTGGTATGTTGAAGGGGAATTAGAAGGAATAGGAGATGAATATGAATTCACATCACAAGGGGCAGGAGAATATGATATTAAAGTTAAAGTTAGTGACCAGCAAGAGTCTGTGTCTTATGAATGGACTGTGACTGCAACTGATAGGTCAATATTAGATGATACTTATATTGGAGATACAACAGACTTCTCAGACATGACAGAACAAGAACTTGCAGCAGTCAATTTAATCTTAGAAAAACAAAACGGAAAAATAGAATTTCTTGAACCTGTTGATTTGAGAGACATTGTAGATTTAACAAATTATGTTGATATTTTGCTTGCTTTAGCAGGTATAGATACTGATTATTTGCCTCCTTTAAAAGATAAACTATCTAGGGTTACATTTTTTAATTTGAATTATGAAAAAACACCGACTATTTATTATGATGAGGAGTTTACTTTGAATCCAAATGAGATAACAGATGTTTGCCCTCGGACAATTTGCTCAGATAAGAATTATAATTCTAGTGCAGGGACCTTGTCTTTTGATGTTTCTAGTTTTTCTAGTTTTAAGATTGGGGATGCTTTGAGCTGTTCTGCGTATGGAGGGGATATTTGCACTGAGAATGAAGTTTGCGGCGGGGCGTGGATAGAAGATGCATTGGAAAATAATTGCTGTTCAACATCCTGCGTAGAAAAACCTTTGGAGTTTGAAGATGCAAAAACTTGCGCTGATGAAAATCTTGTATTGAACTCAAACATTAAGATAGATATAAAAGACCCTGATGAAGATGATAAATTTAGTATAGGGGATACAATCAAGGTAAAATTGAAAATCGAGAACAACCTGCCTGAAGATTTGGATATTGAGGATTTTGATGTTGATGTTTCCTTATATAATTTAAATGATGACGATGAAGAAGAAGATCAAGATGATTCAGTGGACATAGACGAAGGTGAGGATGACACTCTTGAATTTGAGTTTGAGCTGCCGGATGATTTAGATTGGGATGAGGATTATGCGATTTTTGTTAGGGTTATTGACGAGGATGAAGATTTCTGCAATGAGGGCTATGCTAGGGTTGATATTGATATGGAAAGATATGATGTTGATTTTGAAGATATTGAAATTTCTGAAACAGAGTTTGTGTGCGGGGATTATGTTGACATGAGAATTGACCTTGAGAATAAGGGCAAGAGGGATGCTGATGTTAGTTTGGAAATTGAGAATTCTGAATTAGATATTTTTGAAGTTGTTGATGAGTTTGAAATAGAAAAGTATGATGATGACAATACTGAAACTAAGCGAGTCTCTTTTAGGATTCCTGATGATGCTGAACAGGGGGTTTATGTTTTGAATGTTGATGCTTTTTTTAATGACGGGGATGTTCATGAGAATGTTAATTTGAATGTTGGAAGGTGCTTGTCTCTTGAAGCAGAGAGTTTTGATTTAGTTACTTCGTTAAATGGTATGGAAGAGTTTAGCCAGGTAGATGAAGGTTTTGATTTTGGATGGGTGATTTTGGCTGTTGCTTTGCTTGGTGGTATTGTGTTTCTTTTTGTTTTGTTTTATGTTATTTTTTCTTAGGGTGATATTGCAGAGATATATTTGACAATAAAGGTTTTTGATGAGGTAGGTAATGCGATTTCTGAGAGGGGTGTGTTTGAGGTTTTGTGAGAGATACAAGACTTTAAATTCTCAAAAGTAACTTATAGCAGATTATAGAAAATTATTTAAGTGTAGAATTACCCAAACAATTATGGAAACTGAAATAAGAGATATGAGGAGAGATCTGAAAAAATTAATGATAGATATAGCTTTAATTAAGAAAACATTGCTTGAAAAGGAAGAATTAAGTGATTGGGCTAAACAGGAATTAGGAGAAGCTAGAAAAACACCTGAAGCAGAATGTGTTCCTCAAGAAGAGGTAAAAGAACTGATTCTTCAAAAATGAATTATAAGGTTATCTGGAAACCTAAACCTCTTAAATTTCTGAATAAATTACAAAAAAATGTTGCTTTAAGGATTTTAGAAAAAATAGATAAATTAAAAGAAGAACCATTTAGGTATCTTGAATATTATAGGGGAGCAGATGTATATAAACTTAGAATTGGGAATTTTAGATTATTAGTTGATGTTAATTTTGAAACTCAAACCCTTATAATTGAAGTTTTTGATAAGCGAGGAAGAATCTATAAATGAGAATTCGCTGCCAATACTACACTAACGATAGTTAATGTCTTTTGATTTTCATCACTGCACGTGAGTGAGATAAGTTTAAATAATTCGCGATTTAAACTTAAATTATGGGCAGCTTGATTGAAATGAATGACACGTTACAAATATCTAGTGAGCAGGGCTTTCCTAAGGAATTAGATTATGAACAACATAAAATAAAACCATTCACAGCTGATGATTTTGAGGGCAAAATTTTTGAGTTCAAGGATAAGCCAAAAGTCAGAATCTATCAATTACCACCTGTTCGTAATTTTCTGGTTCAAAATATTAATGGTAAATGGCTTTACTGGGGGCTTATCCATGTTATTGAAGTTGTTCATGACAATATTAAACAAACAACTTCTGGAAAGTTTAAGATAACTTATGTTTATACTCCTGAAGAAATGAAATGTGTTCATGAGTTGATAGATCGAAATAAAGATACTGATTTTCTTAATGTGATGTAGATCTAAATGCTAAAAATCAGAAGAATCTTTGAAAAACTTTAAAAACAGGGCAAGAGTGAAAGATTAAATGGGAGAAAATAAATCAACACAAGAAGGGATACCTGTGATAACGGAAGATACAGTTAAGGAACATATAGAAAATATTGAAAAGTCAATAGAAGATGGGACTTTTAAATTAAATAGCAATAAGCTCTTAGAGATTATTTTAAAAGAAAATCCTGAGCTGGTTAGAAAAATTATTTCAGTGTCTTTAGAATCAGATAAATCTGAAGAATGGAAGGCAGGGTATTTGGCAGGTGTTGCTACGCTTTATGATATCTTAAAGAGGCAGGGGAGCAAGTCTAAAAGTGTATAGATTCAGGATATATTTCTTACCTTAAGTTTTAAATGTGTTTCACTAATTTACAATCTTCAAAAAATTCTTTATTTAAAGGGAAGAATTCATCTGCTTTATTAAATAATTCTTTGTTTAGCGAGTCTTTATCTGCAAACAAATAAACAATAGCTCCATAATTTTTTGCTTCTTCAACAGAAGGAACAAAATCAGAATCTCCTGCGATTAGGACAGCATAATGTATTTGCTTTTCAAAGCACTTCTTAGCGATATCTAATGACATTATAACATCAATCTTCTTTTGCTTATATGTGTCTTTAATTAATTGCAGTTCTCCCAGCTTTACATCAAATCTTGAGAGTTGCATTAATTTGTTTATGAAATTCTTTTTGTTATCATAATCTATTTTGCTCTTCTCGTTATCTTTTTTTAATATAGGCAAGCAATCATAATAATAAGTTCTTAGTCTTTCTGCATTTATTACTTTTGAGATTTTATCTGAGAATTTTAAATAATCTAATGGAAAATTATTATATCTTTTTAATAATGCTCTTAAATAACCTCCGTCAATAAAAATTGCACAAATCTTTCCCATCTTAAATGTAAAATGCCCATGAGCCCGAAAACTCATGGGACTCGGATTGTATTTGTATAATTGATACATTCTATTTAAACTTTATGTTTTTCAAGCTCTTATTATTCTATAAATTTTGTTAAGACTAAACTGTTCGCGCTTCCTGCCTTAACTCCAAGACGCAAGCGTCTTGTCGTTTTTGAAAATTCTATTAACCCCAAACATCTCTTCCACATCGTAGAATGCCAATTTGTAATAAGTAAAATGCTGAATAGAACATTTGGAATTGAAATTGATTATAAATTCTGAGAGAGCAGTAATGGTCAAAATCCTCATCGAAAAATGTTTTAATTTAATTAAATAAATTCGTAAGTGTCTAACATAATTTTCTGAACAATCTGAATGCGGGGAATGTAGTGGAGATTAAATCACATTCTCCTTAACCTGTCAATTCGTTTGTCAAGTGGGGGGTGGGTCATGAAGATTTCTTTTTGTTTTGTTGGTTGTGCGATGAATAAAGGAGCGACAGCTCCTGCAACTTTCATTTCTTGATTGTTTTTTATTTTTTGCAGGGCGTGGATTAAGCCGGTGGGGGTTCGCATGAATTTAACTGCGCTTGCGTCTGCATTGTATTCTCTTTTTCTTGAGATTGCCAACTGGACTAGAGCTACTATTATTGGGGCTAGAATGGCTAGAGCAATTCCAATTACCATGAAAACAGCGTTGCTGTTGTCTTTTCTGTTTCCTCCTCCGATAGAACGGAAGAATAAACTTCTTAGGAAAATTTGTGAGATAATTGCAATCATACCGACGAGAACTGCGGTTAGTGTCATAAATCTGATGTCGTAGTTGGCGACATGGGACAATTCGTGAGCAATTACTCCTTCGAGCTCTGTTTTGTCTAATTTTTCTAAGGCGCCTGTTGTGAAGCAGATTACAGCGTGGTCTGGGTCGCGTCCAGAAGCAAATGCATTTATTTGCGGGCTTTCCATGATGTAAAGTTTTGGTTTTGGCAGTCCGCTTGCAAGGGCAATGCCTTCAACTAAGTGGTGGTACTGCCTGTAATCTGGATTGTCAGCATGAACTCTTTTTGCATTGACAGAAGCAACGGCAATTTTGTCTGACTTGTAATAACTAACTACGATGTAGGAAATTGAAATTATTATTGCGAGGATTAGAATGAAAAAAAAGTAATCGCCTCCGATAGCTAGGGCAATTACATAACCCAGTGCGATAAGAACTATGAACACGATGCTTATCATTAATATTGAGTAAAACTTGTTCTTTCTGATTTCTTCGTGGAAAACTAATCTTGATTGTTGCATCTTATTATATATATTTTAATATATATGTTCCATTATATATCTTTCATAATATATATTAGAGTATATAGTTAATCAAAGCTGACCTTTGGAACGACTTTTTGTTCTGCGGGGATTTTTAGATATTCTCTTTTTTTGAACCCGTAAAGTCCTGCGAACCATTTTCCGGGGACTGTTGTTGTTGAAACATTGTAGGACATTATGCCGTCGTTGTAGTACTGCCTTGAATATGCGATTTTGTCTTCTATTGCTGAAAGTTCCTGCTGAAGGTGGAGGAAATTTTCATTTGCTTTTAGACTTGGGTAGCCCTCTGCAATTGCGAAAATTGATTTTAGAGCGGACTGGAGTTTTCTTCCTGCTTCTAATTTTTTGCCCATGTCATCTCCGGCGCCTACTAATGCTTTTCTTGCGTTTGTTACTTCAGTAATAATTTTCTTTTCGTGCTTCATGTAGCCCTTTACACTTGCTAATAAATTCGGGACAAGTTCTGCCCGCTTTTTTAGCTGGACGTCGATTTGTGCTAGGGAGTTGTCTATTTGGTGAGATAGTCGGATGAATTTGTTGTAATATACAAAGAAAAGCAGTGCTATCAAGACAGCAGCTCCGATGATTATCCAGGTGAGTACCATGGGGTAAATAGCTGCATTAAGTTTATAAATCTTACTTCTATTTAATTTTATGGGGCATAAGATAAGTGTTGATAAGAAAAAGTGCATTGGGTGCGGTAATTGTTCTGCAGTTTGTCCGGGGAGTTTTGAGCTGAAGGGCAACAAGGCAGTTGCGAAAAAACCTGTGGTTGAGAAGCTTACATGCGAGAAAGAGGCAGAGGCGGGTTGTCCTGTTCAGGCTATTTCTGTTTCTTGATTTTTGTCAGCAGTGTTCACGCAAAGTTTATAAATAATGTTTACTATAGTTAACCGGAGGAAAAATGTATTTATTACCGCAAGAGATTGAAGTTTGGTATATAATTCCGACTGTTCGGAAAGAGTTTGCTAAGCTTTTAGTTGAAAAGCATAAATTGAGCTATGAAAAAGCTGGGAATATTCTCGGGGTTAGCAAGGCTGCGGTTTCTCAGTATCTTTCTAATAAACGGGCTAATAAAATTAAGTTGAGTCCGGAGATTAAAAAAGAGATTAGCAAGTCTGCAGGAATTTTAGTTGAAGACAATAAGGTGGCGCTTCACGAGATTCAGAAAATATTAAGAATAATGAAAGTGAAAAAATGTTCGTGCGATGTTTGCAAGAAATATAATAAGGATATTCTTGCGTATTGCAACTCGCGACCTTCGTACTAATGGCAAAAAAAATAATTTATTTAGATAATGCAGCGACGACTAAGGTAGATGGGAAAGTTGCTGAGGAAGTTGAGAAGGTTTTTTTGGAGGGTTACGGGAATGCTTCTTCGCAGCATCAGTGCGGGCGGAATGCGAAAAAAATTTTGGAAGATGCTCGTGAAAAAATAGCGCGGTTTATTAATGCGAAACCGAGTGAGATTATTTTTACATCTGGCGGAAGTGAGGGAAATAATCTTGCTTTGAAAGGGGTTGCTTTTCATCCTGATAATAAAAATAAGAAGCATATTATAGTTTCTCAGATTGAGCATTCTTCTATTCTTGAAAGCTGTAAAACTTTGGAAAAAAATGGGTATGAGGTGGATTATGTTCCGGTTGATAAAGATGGGATTGTTGATGTTGGTGAGATAAGGAAAAAAATTAGGAAGGATACTTTGTTAGTTTCTGTGATGCATGTTAATAATGAGATTGGAACTATTCAGCCGATTGAGGAAATTGGGAAGCTTTGCAGGGGGCGGGGGGTTTATTTTCATTCGGACTGTGTTCAGTCATTTATTAAACTGGATATTGATGTGGAGAAGATGAATATTGATATGATTTCTGTGTCCGGGCATAAGGTGTTTGCACCTAAGGGGATCGGTTTTTTGTATGTACAGGAGGATGTGAAGATTTCTCCGATTATAGATGGAGGTGCGCATGAAAATAATTTGCGGGCAGGAACTGAAAATGTTGCAGGGGCGGCTGGGCTTGCTGCTGCTATTGATGTGAAAAAAGACAAGAAAAAAATTGAGAGGATACGGGACCGGATTTTGGATGGGGTGGCGGGGGTGGCGGGGGC
>NZER01000097.1 GCA_002690445.1 Candidatus Pacearchaeota archaeon | reverse complement strand
AGCGACTAGTTACCTTTAAACAATGTCAAACAACACCAGACAGCCTACCACATATGACCAGCCTTGTGTAAACTCATTGTACTACGTTTTGCCCCGCCAGGCGGAGCTCAACTTTGCCAGTCGATGTTGAGCTCGAACGAACGGAGGAGAGGGTAGCCCGCTCGAAATCGAACTCGACATCAAACGCCAGCTTTCTTTCTTGAGCCCCTCGAGTTCGACATCAAACATGAAAGGCTCGAGGCCGAAGGCATCTAACCAGAACATGAATCCTTCGGGCTGAAAGCATCTAGAAAGATTATAAATCCTCAGGTAGGAAGAGATCTAAAAAAAGAATGAATCCTCAGTGGGCAAAAAGAAAGGCCGGTTTTACCCGGCCCTTATGTCTTAGCCAGTCTTGAATTCAACGGCGACTTCTTCAACTAAGTCGTCTGCTTCTTCAGCAAGCGTGCTGAAAAGCTTTTTGCGTTGACTTGGGCTGTCAGCCAGTTGATGAAACACGTCTGCCATATATGACAGGTACAACACACTTTCATTTATGTTGTCAGCCAAGTCAACAGCAGGACTTTCATCAAGGCGGCTGCTTAGTATGTCAAGACAGTCGCCCACGGCGCGGTACACTGTAGTTCGATTACGTGTAGCTTTCATGACGAACTCCATACCAAAGACGGCGGCGCGCGGTATGCGCACCACAACGAAACCTTATTTACAATGTCCAACAACACCTATAAGGCTAGCATATGTGTGCTTTTCATAAAAGCTTTCATTGCACTCATTAGATGTTTTGGGATAAAAAAAATCCTTTCTTTCTTGAGCCACTCGAGTTCGACATCAACTGTGAAGGACTCAAGAAGGAAAGGTTCAGGACCGAAGGCATCTAGAAAGATTATGAATCCTCCGAGCCGAAGGCATCTAAAAAGATTATGAATCCTCAGGTGGGAAGAGATCTAAAAAGATTATGAATCCTCAGTAGACAAAAAGAGGGCCGGTTTTACCCGGCCCACAATTCAGCACACGTCTTCTAGCTCTTTTCTAGTCCTTCCGGCAGCAACCCTTTTAATGCTGCCAAGGCTTCTTCCAGCGTGTCGTACACCGTTTCGACGGTGCATGACATGTCGCTGTCCATGGGGTAGTGGTCGTAGCCATTCGCCTCGGCCTCTGCCCACTCGACAGGGTACTCGGCCCGCAACTTGTCCATGTCGCACAAAGCGACAATGCAAGGCTGGCCAGCATGGGGCACAGAACCCCACATATACTCGCCCTTGTGGTAACAAATGGCGGCCAACCACTTGTTCGACTCCTTCAGGACGCAGTAGTCATCGCCGCCGTCGCCACTGTCCCACAATTTCACCTCATACCCATGCTGGGCCAGCAACTCTCGGGTCAAGGTATTTTTCATGCTCATAGCCTATTCCTTTCAAGGTTTCAGCAACACGCACAAAGTACCTGTGCCGCTGCCATTCAACGGTTCCACATACTTATTGACAATGTCCAACAACCATAGACAGCCTAGCATGTGGGCAAAGACATGTAAAGTACTCTTAACTACCCAAGCATTTAAGAAGACTTTTGATGCAAATCCTCTGCCAGTTTCTATTATTCAACAATTGGAAGAATTCGAGTTCGACATCAAATATTGATATACCCCGAAGGGGTATATCCAGCTTTCTTTCTTGAGCCCGCTCGAGATCGAACTCGACATCAAATATTGATATACCCCGAAGGGGTATATCGCTCTTTACCACTTCGAGGGAGGGAACTTCGACTAGCTGAAAGAACAAAACGTGAACGTTTCGGAATAGATACCTATTCGAGTAAGAGAACAAAACGTGAACGTTCTTCAACGAAGAACTCAAGAACGTTCCTGAAGGAAAGGAATAACAACATCCAGGCTGAAGGCATCTAACGAAACCATGAATCCTCACATGACGACGAGCCATGCATTTAACGCATAGCTGTCATGCAAATTCATGGTCAATTTAAGCTGTCAACTCGTTGTCATACGTGGTAGGCTCCACATACTACACATATAAAAACAAAAAGACTGAACAAGGGTTCGGACCCCCACGAGCGATTTGCCCTGAAAAGCAGCGCCGCTAGAAACCTTATTCCTACATACATTCGTTTGGTAATACCTGAAGGTGTTGCTACCTGAAGGCCCCCAGGTTTCCTAGGGGCTGTATCAAGGAGCCATTGTTATGGCAAAGCGAAATGAGCGTAAGGCCATCGAGTCCACCAAGGTCACTTGGAACGATCCGAATGGTCCGGGCACGTTCGACCTGCCCACGCGCGTCACGAAGGCCATGGCGGCCCTCGCGGCGAGGATGTTCAAGGCCGGCTCGATCGGTTGGGCTGTCGCCGCGTGCGCCATGCGCAGCGAGGGTGTGACCATCGATGAGACCGGAGTGCTCAGCAAGCTGCACGGAGGGAATGGTCACACGCGGGCCAACGTCCTTCGCTACGGCAACCTGTCCACGTTCACGACCGTCGCCATGGCGAGCGTGAACGGCCGGTCCGTGAAGGCGTTCTGCGTGGACATGGTGGCCCTCCGGGCTCACCTGGACAAGCAGGACACGAAGATCGCCAAGCAATTGGCGAGGCCGAAGACGGACGACCGGGCCAACGCGCGGAAGGCCGAGCGACGGGCGAAGGACAAGGCGCGGCGCGCGGCGACGGCGGGGCGCAAGAAGGCGCAGCAAGAAGCGGCCAATGCTTCCTGAGCTGCGTTGGATGATTTGGTGGGCTGCCTTTCTGGCAGTCCTCGGATCAAACGGCCTGGCGCTGTGAGGAAGTTGGAGGGGCGCGAGCCCCTCCACTTTCTTTTTTATTTGACTGGACTATTTTCGAGATCGAATTCAAACCTAGGCTTTCTTTTCTGAGCCGCTCGAGATCGAACTCTACCTCTTTTTATTTCAGAATTATCTAGCCAGAAGCAATCTAGCTCGAACAAGAATCCTCAGCCATTTGCACCTTGTAATGTTTGGGATAAAAACTCGACGTGTGTAATAAAACGCGGCGTGCGCCTCAGTCGATTAAATTAAAATTAATATCAATCTGCTATTCATTTAACAGAGCTCAACAGATTAAACATCGACTAACCAATTGACGAACCACTAGGTAGGGAGTCCTGAAGTAAGGTTAAGCACAAGATATAGTATGCCGAAGAGGCTGAATTAGCTAGTTTTCGTGAAAATCACTTTCCTAGTTCTCTGCGGGTCTCCGACGATTCGCCCCATTGAGGAATTTTGATTTAAAACCTATTTCAAGGGCGGTCTCGAAAACACAAGATGTGGTGGGTAGGACTCGAATTCGAACTCTATTACTTTCATGAAACTCTAGACTGAAGCAATCTAGCTCGAACAAGAATCCTCAGCAGCTCTACACTGAGAACTCTATAAGTTTATGGGTAGGAGCACCAAGTTGTTAATCGATTAATTTTAATTTAAATCAATCAGAGGTTATTTGTGGTTATTTCATGTCCAAATTTGGACTCGCCTGGTCGATTAGATTTAATTTTAAAATCAGCCTCGAACCCTTAGTATGAAAGGGTTTCATGAATATCCAGCTTGAAGTAATCTAGCTCGAATAAGAATCCTCAGGTCAGAATAGAAAGATTATACCCCCCTTCAGAAGGCCGGAAAAAAAAAACTCCAATCAATTTACTTCTAAAAACTCCAATCAATTTACTTCTAAAAACTCCAATCAAATTCCAATCAAACTACTCTCACCTCTAAAAATCATATCACTCAACTAAACATCCTACCTACATACTCAAGAAACTCTAAGGGGAGGACATCTAATGAAACCAGGAATCCTCAACTGCCTTAATCTCTCTCTCACAGCATAGCTAAAAAATATACCAATAGTAGATCCAAGCTCTCTAGCTTCCTTTATTGTCATTCTAAATTAGATCACTCTCTCTTTTTGTGGTAAAAAGACAGAAAACTCCTCCGCCCTGGTTTACCTAGAAATACAAACCAAATCAAAACATAATATATATATTTGGAACAAGCAACACATATTAATATGTGTTATGGATGAGTAGTATTTAGGTGGTCGGAATCTAACTGAAGGTCTTAAGTTTTTCCTCATCATACGTTAAATACGCATTACCCCTCAATATCTTTCCAACTCAGGGTTTTCAGCTATGTTGCCGCTGTTATGCCCTTGTCATTCCTCTGAAGCCACAGGACAACATACTCCTCTCCTTTTTCTATTGTCACACACCAAATATCATCATCAATCTTTTCCGCGATCACAGAACAGTCCGCAGCCGTAATACTCTCTAAACCAAACTCCTCAGTCTGCTCTATAACTATTTCATTTGTCATTCTATACTCTCTTTCGGTTTACGTAAATATTTTACGTTGTTTTCAATCTTATATCCAAAATATGCTGCTAACTCACCAACTCTATCCGTAGCACCTTTATAAGCAGCATATCTACTTACTAAAGCATCCCCTATAATAGGAATATAACTACTTGTAGTAGTTATCCTATCACAAAATATCTCACGGCTTAGATGATTAACCCCCACCACAAATTTCTGGTGAGGCCCATGCTTATACTTCTTACGAGGTACTGTATATGTATGTTTCATATCTACCAATCTGCGCCAATGCCCCACACCCCATTTCACTCAATCGGAGTGTGGGGCATTGTCTACCTTACTATCGTCACGCGCCACCTCCACCGTATGCATCCGGCTTCACAGGGGACCTCAGGCTGCTGGTACAGCCTTTGAGGATACCACCCCTACGCGACATCGGAGTACAGATTAGGGGATTGGGTTTTAAAACACAAGCACTAATTAATGTTGATCTCGTCGCCATTTGGCAGCGGTCCAGTCGATGGAAAAAACAAAGCTTGCTCATACCTTATTATCAATGGTATACGTTTACCATGGCTATATCAAAAATGACTTACGAAATTGCGCAAGACTATGCGATATTAGATCCACTCCGTTGGGTCATTACTCTTGTATATAAATATCAGACACTACAACTGAATACGATACGTATCAAAAATTAAATGATTGAATTAACAAAATCATATGTAGTTATATGGTCTCCCGGGTACAACAAATGGGTCTGTAGAACGAAGGATTTTGTGGTAAATGGGGAAGCAATTATCTTAAATACAAATAATTTCCAGGAGGGCGCACAGTTCGCACTCCTTTTAAATAAACTTAGCGGAACGTTGATAACTTAAATGGACCTAAATACTCATTATATAATTCGTTCGGATGACCGCACTTTTTATTGTCTTAGCTCATATGCGATTAACCCTAATGACGTTAATAAAATTATCACAAAAACAACCTTCGACAGGGGGCTACAAGTAGCTTATTTTTTAAATATCCTCCATGGTAATGAACCTACAAGCGCACAAATAACTCGAATGCGTGTAGTACGAAAAGCCCTTAATCTTTCGAAAAAAACTCATCCTTAAGATGCCATGCGTGTGGTGCATAGCAGTTATGCACGTGACGCATAACTAAGAGCAGTAATAATGGTACTAATTCGTTGCCCCTGGTGGTAAGCTAGGACACTACCAGTGTTTGTTTCGGTAGTCGCTGGAAACAGCGAACAACCTGCTGGCCTGATTGATAAGAAAGCCAGCCAAAACGGGGATGCCTGAGGCGTCCGAATGGTCTACCAAACCTTTGGGAACGATAAGCAAAAGCTTCCCACCCCGCAGACGGCGAAAGCCTGAGCGTGGAAACGGTCTGGTCCGCTGGGTAGACCGAACCAACCGGTGAGCAAGGGAAACTTGCCGTACCGCGTGGGCAACGAGTTGCCTGGGATTTGTGTGTTTGCGAAACCCCCCAGGTACTTAAACCGAAGGTCATAGACCTGAGGATACCACGTAGGGCGACGAGGATTAGCGCGGCGTGTGTCGCGGCGGTTTAGGAGCCGAACTTGACAATGCACCACGGGTGGCGAACCCACCCAGGCCGTAGGGCCGAAGCCCCCTTACCTCGGGCCGTGAAAGGTACGGGTTGGGGCTGGCTAGCGGAAGCAATCAGCCGCTAATTAGCCGTAGTGAAAACTATGGGGTCATACCTGGGACGAACGTATACCAACCCTGTTCCAAGCTTCTACAACACTACACCATCATATAACGTCGGGCTGGCCGACTATAGACGTTGATAAGGTTCTGGCCTTGGTCAAGCTGTTGTTTTTGTGGCTAGACTAGCCTTACCGCTGAGCTTAGACTCAGCAACGCAAAGAACCCCTACCACACAAAAAGTAGTCAGTAACCCAAACCTGTCGGATAGAAACCGCCGCAAAAGCACATGCGGTACGCACGTAGATGATGAAAGATGTAGGGACACGCACAACAACTATGGACGCACTAATCAGAAACCAATAATGTTGTTGCGTAGCGGGTTACAGGAACCTACGCCGTCGCGGGCGTGACCTGAAGTTTAAGCTATGGGGACTTCAAATCTCCTCCTCCTATGCTGTGGGGGCGACGGGCTAGCAGTCTTTAGTGCTGTGTTTGAAACCTGTCGCCCTTTTTGTCATAACAGGAGTGTGCCCATGTTAACTCCAAAAAAACGTAGCGCACGGCTTGACCATGATAGCGCAATGTTCATGTATTGCGTCTACTACATGATCTCACGTCGTCACCCGAAAGATTGGCGGCGTGCCCATAGGCGTGTCTTTTTTCTACGTCTATGGCGGTTAATCAAATGCACTACCGCCTTCTTCTTTTGGGTATGAGCAATCATACCCCCTTTGACCATTTAGGTCGCAGCAACCGAGGAGAGTGAAAATGAACTACTGGCAAAGGGTAAGTT
>NZER01000096.1 GCA_002690445.1 Candidatus Pacearchaeota archaeon | reverse complement strand
CTACTCCAGTTCTACTCCACCCCCTGAGAATGCACAGATTCTAACTACTCCTTCATCCAGCACTGGTGCGCCTGGAAAACAGTGGTGGCGGGCAGGACAGGCTACTCCTCAGGCACAGGAGACTACACAGGCAGCACAGGAAGAGTCCATAGGTGCCCACCTATCAAAGTTGCGTGAGCTTCATCCCAACTTAAGCGAAGAGAGGCTTCAGTTTGTAGGGTCTCTTCTAAAAGGATGGGGAAGTTTAGGAAAAACTCCGGAAGATAGAGTTCAAGAGATAGCTGGTTCATGGTTAGATGACATGGACCATGCAGGATTTGTAAATGGGCAGAACGTAGGTCTTGGCCCTATCGAGGACAGATTAGATGTTTGGTCGATTGAGAGTTTAGAAGAACAGGCCAAAAAGTTGGGAAAAACTTTAGATGATGTTTTGGATGAGATGGAAATTCCAGAAGAAGACAGGGAGGAATGGAAGAAAAGTCCCTGGGGAAAAGCGGTTCAGAAATCTGTTGAAGCTAGGAGAGGAATAGCTGCTTTACTTAGTGGAGATGGTAGTCCGATAACTGAGAATATGATGTTTCAGCTTAAAGAGAATAAGAAGGGTGAGGTAGCTCCCACTTCAAGGGCTAGAAATGATCTTGCTAAAGCTATTCTTGAGAATGGTGGTGAAGCTATCTGGTCCTATCTTGAGAGAACTGAGGTTATGGGTGCGCCTGCTAAGCCCGTGGGGGCTGTTGCTTCAAGTGCGTTAAATTGTAATCCCTCAGGCGATTGTAAGGATTTTTGTTATGCCTATACTGCCAGAGGTACATGGCCTGACATTATTCTTAAATCCGAATTTCTGGAGTGGGCTGTTAATAATGATCCGAAGAGATTTGCAGAATTAGTTGTAAAAGATTTTGTATCAGGTAAAGGAAAAGTTCTTTATGAAAATGATCGTGCTTTACGATTCTTTGATAGGGGGGAAGGGTCTGAGGCTTGGGCTAAAGTAATTTATCACGTCAATAAAGCGAAGACTCCCAGAGGCACTGGTATTCGAGTTCATGTATTTTCCAAACGTCCACCATTTTTAAATATGGTAGCGAAAGAAAATATCAGGTTGTTGAGTGTCGATCAGGATAATCCAGAGATAGCTGAAGGTAATGATCTTCCAATAGCATTTGTATTCACGGGGAAGGGTCCAGTAAAAGACAGGAGGACTGGCAAGGTCCGAACAGAGGAAGAGAGGCAAGCGGAACTCGATAAGAACCTTTCGTATGCTGAGAAATATAAAGATCGTATTCAGGTAGTTCTTCCTGTTAGGGATTTAAATAATCCAATAAATGGGGCTACTACCGAAGACATGAAAAAGATTCGGGCTATTCAGCCTAGTGATGACAGAAAACATCTCGGCGTGAATATGTGTCCTATCGATGACGGGAGAAAAGAGACGGCGGACCCTAAGATAGGATTCGAGGTTAAGCCTACTGGAAATAATTGGACCTGTGCCAATTGTGATATGAAAGATAGGGATGGACTTGGATGCTATAACGGTCAGACCACTAATTATGACTCGTTTAAGATTTCAGAAGTTCCTAAGGTTTTAGAGTCAATGAGTAATGAAGACCTTACGGCTCTGACTGTGTTGCAAGAGGATGCTAATACTTTTCAGCAATCTCTATCTGTAGATGATGTTAAGGATATGATTCGTGGCATAGGTCGTGTATATAGAAGGGACTTAACTCCAGAGCAGAAGCAGGCTGCTGCCGATGAATCTGGTGTGGCAAATGGTCATTGGAAAGCTGAGAATGAAGAACAGTTAGCTGATGCACTGGAAGAAGAACTTTATAAGGGACATGAAGACATTCAAAAGGCTCAGGATGGTACTGAGCAATTGGGTGGAGAGAATTGGAAAACTCCATTCCGTAAGTGGATGAGGACACTTTATTCGTCGGTTAGGGCTGGTCCAGCTGGTAAGAACGTCAATCCAAAGCTGGCACAGATTTTAGAAGGTGGCACAGTAGCTCCTGTTCAAAAGTCTGATGATATGGCAGAAGTCATGTCTCTTCTATCTGCTGTTGAGTATCTATATAAAGAATCTCAGTGGGCACGATATGAAGATTGGACTTGGAAATTACCTGAAGATCAGAAAGACTACACCGTTCCGAATGGCAGACATGTCGGTCCTAAAGGAGGTCGATATGATGTTATTGGGTATGAAGTAGATACGGAAGGAAAGGCGATTGGTCCTGGTCAGACAACTGGTGCAGGGGCTCCTAGAGAGGCCCTTGTTCCTAAGGAGACCTCTGAGCCTGTTGATTTTGTGAAAGGCCCAGAGAGTGTCATGGACATGACATCCGTAGAGGATTTTGCTTCTGGACTTCCTGAGGTATCTATGGGTGATCTAAATGCACAAGTTAGGCAGGCATATGTGACTGGACAGGGTTCTGGTTCAATAGGTACTACTCCTCTTCAGCCCAATGTCGCTGTTTATTCAGAGAACGAGAATAAAGAGACAGGAGAGGTAGAAAGAAATCTTTCTGGGATAACCACTGGAGATGGGCACTGGTTTGCTATTGGTGGAAATACTGACGTTTCTGTGAACAGAAATGGTAATGGGAAAATCCAACTCAAATATACAGCACCTGACGGTTCAGATCATACCAAGTATAGCTGGTCTTGGGCTGCACATAGCAGCAGGGCTAAGTTTGCTAAGGTTGGAAAGCTAGTTGAATCAGGGATTCTTGGTGACCTCAAGAAGAGGGCTATCTCTGATATTTCTAATCCTCAGCCTCTTCCAGATCAACCAAAGGCTAGTGGTTTGACAATTCAAAGAAATGCTATGTCTGCGGCTCTAGTTTTCCATACTGCCCGTCGTCCTGGTGCCACTAGTCGGAAATCGAATATAAATGTTCCTGATGGTGAGAAGTTGATGACTTCTGGAGGAAAGATTTCGACTGCTAAGGCAGTCAAAGCAGTGCAAGCTGTTAAAAAGGAGAAGGAAGGCAGGGATGTTTCCGTTGTAAAGAGCGATCTCTTGGCTCCTATTATGAGAGGAGAGGGAAAGGACAAAGTATTAACTGGTTTCTCAGTTAGAACTTTCGGTATATCTACCTTGCAGAAACGTCATATAGTGCCTCAGTCAGATGGCTCCGTAATGCTTTCTTTTATTGGTAAGTCTGCCAAGGTTAACCATGCTCCTGTCACTGATCCTGTCCTAGCCAAGAAATTAATAGAATTCAGTAAAGATAAGAATCTTGGTGATGAGGACTATATATTCTCTACCAAGGCGTGGGGTGGTACAGGAACATCTCCTGTTGGTGGCACAAGTGATTACATAGACTCTATCTCTAAGGGGGCTGTTCCTGACAGTAAGGTCACTGCTCGAACCATTCGTACTCTTCAGGCTAATATGGTGGCTAAGGATTTATTAGCTTCTTCTGATATTCCAACAACTGCCTCAATAGGTGATAGAAATGTTTCTTCTTTATCGGCTGAGGAATTTATGGGGTCTGTTGAAGCTGCCATTGCAACGAACATAACAAGCGAGAATAAGAAGCTTGGTGACGCTGGACTTGCTTTATTGTCTGAGGCGGAGACGGAGAATATTTGTAGACAATGGATACAGCGTCGTCAGGATTCTGCCAAGTTAGCTATTGCAGAGCCTGCTTCAAATGCACTAGGTAATGAACCTACTACATGTTTGGATAATTACATTGATCCTGATCTATTTAATGAATGGAACGAGTATAACCAGATGGAGACTGAGGAATTAACCAGTCGGATAATGTCTATGGATACTCGTAAATGGAAGTCTATTAATAAGAAGATAGGCGACTTGCAGAAGAAAGGATGGAAGATTTCTCCAAGCGGAGTTGTTACGTATGCCCGTCCTAAGATAAAGAAAGCAACTACGAAACGCAAGAAGAAATAGTCTTTACCTGTGAAGGGAGTGTGGTATACTACTTAAGATGGATATAGGAAATAAAGAGGCTTTAGAGGCCCTAAAGAAATTCTACGAGTCTCAAGAATATTCAGAACCTCATACTCTGGAGATGCTAGCTCGTACTGCTGAACTGGAGGAATCGGATGATGATGAGGATGAAGTAGCATCCCAATACACTCAAGAGCTTCTGATGGACGATGAAGAGTGGATGGATATGCAAATTCGCCAACGAATTGCAGAGAAATTGCAGCAGAGACGCAATAATCAGCAAATTAGTGACTAAATAGTGCAAATTCTGCACTAGCACACTGGCGTTTCTATCGTTATACTATTAGGCATAGGGGGAATTCCGCTATGCCTTCTTCTTTTTTCATAGATAATGCCGCTAGAGAGCGGCTCTTAGGGCACATTAAAGAAACCATACATGTGTTCGATTATCCGACATCTGCTGTTTTTTCCGCTGTTGTTCGTTTGTCGATTGTTTCTTACATGAGAGGAATCGGCCTTCCCGATGAGGATATAGAAGCCCGTGCTGTAACTGTCTTTAGACAACTCAGTGAGTTTGCATCTAAAGATAGTGAGCATGCATGGTTTGAAAATTGGTGCAAAAAATTAGTGACAACAGTCAAAGAGAAAAAGGTTGCTGTTAAGTGATCTACTGCAATGTCACAGACTGTTCTAATTGGGAAGAACTGGATGAACCAGTACAGAGGAAACGAAAACCTGGGTTTGTTCCTATTGGAGACATGGATCAGTACAGGGGTACGTGTCGAAAAAACGGAATGGTTATCCAGAAGGATAACTCCATCTCTCTGTCTGGAATTAAAAAGTTTCTGGAAATATGTGATAGCTATAACAAAAATGAAGATGCTGACGGTATAGTTTGTTTTGAGAATAGATGTCTCTTCAACAAAGAAAATACGTGTGAGCTATCCAATATATACGTTGATAATACTGAATACTACGACAGGTTAGAGAAGCACAAAATTCCTACCTGTAGATCGTTCTCTAATAGAAAGCATAAGGATGCAGTTGATTGGAGACGAATTGCGGAGGGTGGCTATGGGATGATGTCCAATGCCCCCGATTCTTGGAGTGGGCGATCCTCCAGTGGTCCTAGAAAATATTCTGTATAGGGGGCATTATGTCTTTACCAGATTCTGATTTCGATGATTTTTCTGTAATGGTTGATCCGTTGCAAGGAAAAATATCTCTTATATGCCCCGCTCCCATAATTGGGTTTCAAGATATTGATGACTATAAAGAATTTGTCTCAATGCTTTACGGTTGGATTCCAGCACTGGAAGGAAGGATCGTGAAGGAAGGTCCCGTTATTGATAAAAGTTATAGCAAACAGGTGCTTGAGCAATGGCAGAACCAAATAAAGGACAGCTTGTTAGAAAAGCCTGGCCCAAAGAAATCCGGCAACAAGCAAAAGACCTCTACGGACAAGGGCAAACAGTAGAGGAGATCAGTGATACAACTGGAATTCCCCTTTCTACCATAACGTCATGGCGTTATAGGGATAAGTGGAAAGCTTATCAGATAGCACTGACTACTGATGCTGAGCTAGAGATATTTGAAAATTCCGTAAGTGCCATAACCGAAGCTAAGAAACAGCTTTTAAAGGGTTACCAGCTTATAGCGAAGGTTGGAGAGGATGGGGTACAGGACGATGAGCTACGTTTTAGAGATAAGAAACAGGCTATAGATGCAGTAGTAACTGGTCTTCAGGGACAAGTTGAAATTCGTGGGGCAGAAATATCAAGAGAGTTTCTTATAGACATAGCTAGGATAATAAAGGATGAGGTTCCTGATGCAATCACCCGCCAGAGAATCGGAGAAAAACTCGTCGCCCTCGGCAGACTTTACAATAGCAGGACAGTGGCTAATTGATGATATTGTAGATGGTCAATCTGTTGATACAGATAGTATATGGGATGAAAGACCAGTTGATATAAACGAGTTTTTATACGGACCAAGATATCTCAACCTTGGGATAACTCTTTCTGATCCTCAAGTAGATTTAATACAAAACCTTTCTGATATTTTTGGTGAACGTCCTATGACTGAGGGTGTTCTTATGTCAGGTCAGGGCTCTGGTAAAGACACCTGTTCTATATTTATAGGCCTCCGAATTGTCTATCTATTGAATTGTTTGAAATCTCCTCAGACCTATCTTGGTATGGATACAAGTGGATTCATTGACACTATTAATGTGGCCCCGAATGCGGACCTAGCGAAGAATATCTATTTTCAGACCCTCTCCAATGTTTTACGCAATTCTCCTCTTTTTATTGATGAGGGTAACGAACCCGGAACTATTAAATATTCTTCTACTCAGACAGTTCTGAATTTTCCTAAGAATATAAGGTTAATAAGTGGTAACTCGGAAAATGAAGCTTGGCAGGGATATACTCCGATTCTTATTATTTTGGATGAGATTGATGCCTTTAAATCGGAGCAGGAGCTTCAACGTAGTCGATCACTCCGAAGTGAGGGTGCCGAAGGTGTATATAAAACGGCTAAAGCACTTATACAATCGAGATTTCCTGGAGTCGGGAAAGTAATTAGTCTTTCGTGGCCTCGATTTAGAGGATCATTTATCCAACGTAGATTTGAGGCAGGGAAGTTAGAGTCTAGAACTTATGTAGCCTGTAAGGATGATGGCACTCCTTATGCTACGTGGGAGTTTAATCCCTCTAAAAAGAAAGAAGATTTCGAAGATTTCTATTTGAATGACCCAGTTCTTGCTAGGGCTAGATTTGAATGTGATCCTCCGTATGCAAGAGATGCTTTTATACGTGATCCCCTTCCAGTTCTAAGAGCATTTGATGCTGACACTGATGAGACGGGGGATATCATCTGGGCAGGTATCAAAGAAGTTCGAGATGAGTTCATGCTGGAGAAAGGTAAGTACTACTATATCCATGTGGACTTAGGATTACGTCATTCGGATGCAGCTCTCTGTATTGCTCACCAAGCTGAAGAAAGTGTTTATCTGGATGCTATAAAAGTCTGGGCTCCCGAACCTGATAAGGATGTTGATTTTAGAAGCATTGAGAGATTCATTATTAGGCTGCGAGAGCAGGGGTATCGAATAGCCAGTGTTACTTATGATAACTACCAGTCAGTGAATTCTCTTCAAACACTTCAAAATGCAGGAATTCCTGCTAAATATAAGGCTGTAGGAAGGGGAAGAGAGGCTTATGACACCCTGAAAGACCTTATATATCAGGAGAAACTGGATGGTTTCTTCCATAAAGAGACCATAGAAGAGATTTTGGGACTTGATGTTGTATATGGAGAGCGTATTGATGCCAGACCTGGACAGAAAAAAGACATGGCTGATGCAGTTGCAGGGGCCGTTCACGGAGTTTTAAAGGAGAGAGGTATCGTTACTCGTATGGGAAATGTGGGTAATTTGAATACCTTGTTCAGTTCCCCAACTGTTACCGTGGATGCTGATCCTAGGTATAAAAATCCTGTTGTTGAGGAAATGAACAATCCAGGTACAAGTTTCCGACAGGCTGATATAGCAAAGAGGATAGTCAGTAGTAGCAGGGATGTCTGTGATACCTGTAGTAGGTTGGGCGGAATAGAGTACTCAGATGAGGCCGGAGGACGTACGTTTGATCCTATCCTTGCCATGACTAGACAATGTATAATTTGCGGGACACGTTGGCACCGTTCTAAGTTCGATGGAGTTTCATGGGAAATTCTCAGAGAACCTGATCCATACTTAATGAGTCAATTAGGATTTGATAACTGATGGGTATTTTAGACTCCCTAGCTAATGTTTTTCAGGGACAGAACGGAACTAGTCCTGCATCTGGTGTAAGCGGTGTGGAGAACTACGGCAAAATGCAGGGGGTACTTGGTACTCTCGATGCTCTTGTTAAAGCTGCTGAGACTGGTCAGGGTCAATCATCACAGGGACGTATGTCACCTCTTGGATTGGATGCAATCATCCAAGACTGGGTTAGACAGCAGTTTATTTATCGACGATCCATTCTTCAGGACTTATTTGTTCTGGCCTTCCAAGTTACAGAAATTCGTTCTGTCATTCTTTCTATTCAAAGAGAGGTGTTCAGGAAAGGATTTGGTAATTGGGAGCAGAAGTGGGCACGTAAGTGTCCTCAATGCGGTGAGGAAAGTGAGGATGATGAGCAGGAAGAATGTGATAGCTGTTATATCTATGAGATAGTTGAACAAGAAATCATTGATCCAGAGAATGATACGTTGTCAACTCGAAGATTTAAGAGATATAAGAGGGGAGAGGATGGAGAGCGTGTCAGGCATGAAATGATGGTGCCCGATATAACACAGCAGTTTGCTTTTGAGCCTCTTCTTCGTGACGCTAACAGTTTTCATCAACCTCTTACTTCAGTTCTAACTGAGTTTTTAGCTGATGTTCTTATAGCAGATGATGGATTTTTACTCCTGAACAAGGAATATGAGGTTGATAGGGAGACTGGAGAGGTATCTTCTCAGCGTATATTTGAGATAACCAGACTGCATCCTGCTCTTACTGAGTACGATATTGATAGGAAGGACGGACTTCCTGAGCGATCTCACTGGATGTGTCCTCTTCATCGGGAGCAGCAAACACACACTGCCCCTGGGAATTGTGTTGCTCTTAACGATGAGGGGTACTCCTGTAACGCTATATTAATTCCTGCTATGTATCGATATTACTGGAGGGGCCGTTACAGGTATTACACAAAGGATGAGATTCTTCATGCCTCATTCTTCAGTCCATCCAAGACCTATGGATACAGTCCTGTTCTTACAGTATTTGAGAAGGTTCTTGCTCTGGTTGGTGCTGACAGGACTCTATATAGATACTGGTATGAGCGACGTATACCACCGGGATTGATAATCACATATACAGATGACCCAGATTCCCTAGAAACGGAGATCGAACGGATCAAGACGCAGATGTTGAATGATCCGAATACGTTCCCGTGGGTTGCGGCATCTGCAAGAAATAACCGTGGTAAGACGGATTTCGTAAAGTTAGCTTACACATTCCAAGAATTGGACTATATGCCTGTTCGTCAGGAAATACGTGAACGTATTGCCATGCTCTGGGGAGTAACTCCTCTCTTTACTGGTGATGCTTCTAGTGCTGGCGGTTCTCTTGCCAAAGAAACTGCTCAGACATCTATGCACGATAATCTTATTGAGTCTTATCAAAATATTATTAATGATCAGATCATGCCGCATCTTCTAGAGCAGTTGGGTGTTACTGATTTTGAAATCAAGCTATCTCCCCCAGTTGAGAAGACTGAGGATGACAGTATCTCCATTGAGAAGGCCAGACTTGAAGTTGCCATGCAAATGCAACAGCTTGGGTATGAGCCTGTTAAGGAGAAAGGTAAAGAGATCAGATTTACATATAAGAAAGCAGCCATGCCTCCAGGAATGGGAATGCCCGGAATGGATGGAGGAATGCCTGGAATGCCTGGTATGGAGGGTGGTTTACCTGGAATGCCGCCTCCTATGGGAGGGGTTCCTGAAGAAGCTCCTGCTGGTGGCGGAGTTGGTCTAGCTCCACCCCCACCTCCACCAGAAAGTCCTCAGATTACTGAAGGTGGTCTGTTGGATGATATGGAAGAAGAAACAGAGGAAGAAGAGTAGATGGTACTAGCTCCTCCAGAGAAGTTTAATGGTGAATTCCTTGATGAGATAAGACTCATCAAGAATACCTTGGATGTTTTGGAATATCCGCTTGTTGTGGAATCAGGAATATTTATTAAATCTTCTGAGGAAATGTTTCATCTGCAACTAAAAGAGCTTACAGATGAACTTTTGGTCAAGGCTCCCGCAGCCGTCGAGGCTATTTTAGGGGGCGGGCCAAATGAGACTGGCTGGGATGACGTTGTAACACTTACTCCCGATACCCCTAAAATTCCCGATACTCCAGAGCTTGATGAGAAAGTTAAGGAGGAGGTTAAGACGCTCTCGCAAGGTGGAGAGAAGCATAGTCCTATTACTGCTCCAGACCCCCGTGGTTTTAAGGATAAAATCAAGGGTGCGGTTCGTGGTTTTAAGGCGGGTATGGATGCCGGAAAGGCTCGACAGCAGGCAATGATACAGGCTAACAAGCCTGCTAAAAGTGAGTTAGCTAGGAAGCGTCCAGCTGAATATGCAAAGAGACGAGGTGAGTTGGCATCACAACTAGCTCACGCTGATGTTAATTATGCGGATGCAGAGAATGCGGCAATGGGAGCGGATCAGAAGTTGAAGAGGGCCGCTATGGCTTTTGATGCTGGAGATATGAATCGAAAGGATTTTAATGCTGCTCTAGCAGAACATAAAGAGTCCAAGAATGATTGGCATGGAGCTATGGCAAACTATGCCCAAGCTTATGATTCAGTAGTTCAGGGAGCGGAGAAGCTTGAAACTACTGTAGATCAGGTTGCTCTTCATGTTGAAAGAATAAATAACAATGCCACTGGAGTTTTGCCTCCAAGTGCTGATTGGCCTGAAGCGTATGGCGGTGCTAAAACAGCACAGAAGCTTCGTAAGAATCTAGAAGGTGATTCTTCATTCGGTGCTGGTACAGGCCGAACTCGTAAATATGGTGACCCCAGTAAGGGAGAAGGTGCAGAGGCCCCTCTTCCAGATATCGCACAGGCTATGCAGAGGGCCGCTTCTGAGGCTGAGAAGGAAGCTT
Source organism: Candidatus Pacearchaeota archaeon (assembly GCA_002690445.1). The sequence goes on along the minus strand of NZER01000096.1, from coordinate 47 downwards.
CTAAAAAGGGTATTGAAATTAACGATACCAATGCTGCCAAAGCGATG
>NZER01000095.1 GCA_002690445.1 Candidatus Pacearchaeota archaeon | reverse complement strand
CGGTTGGATTCGCTGGATCTGCAGCTACCTCAATAAGCATCTTAACAGGAAGCATATTAGCTACTTCCCATAAAGACTGCTCAAAAAGGTCTGTTTCGTTAGTTAATTCGCTGACAAATGTTTCATTACTGTCAGGATCTGGAAACAGCTTCGCAAGTATTCGGTCTTTTATTTTGGCTGCCATCAGTCTTTAAGGGGGCCCATAAAGAGCCCCCTCTTAGATTTCAGTTATAAACTACCGTTAATCGTTATCTACACCAAACTTCAAGATAGCGTGAGTCTCTGGGAAGAGTACTTGAAGACCAGCTTCAGTAATAATCTGGTCCTTTCTTCCGTCGATATCATTCTCTTGAATATTGGTCTCGACAAACGTGTCACGTGAATGTCCATTACCAGCAAGCGGACGCAAACTAACATGCCGTAGATCAATCGCAACTGCATAGTCTTCCATGTCATTTCTGAACAATGGATGAGCTATAAAGTTTAATGATCCCCAGGAGGTTGAAATAGAACTTATATCAACAGGCATAAAGCTTGAACTCTTAACCTCAAGGTTTGAACGGAATAAACCAGACGCACCTCCAGTTAGAGAGTTATCCAAAAAGCTATTATCACCCATCTTATGAAGTGTATTTATAACCTTACGGGAAGTAAGTACCAGTTTTTGACCACTGTTACCACTTTCCCAGTTCATGAAGTCATCCATAACGTCGACTATTCCATCGTATGTCCATGGAAATGCCGCACCAGCAACTCCCTCAGCAGGAGTAGTTACAGCAGCACCATCATAATCGATATTGTAGAATTTGCCACCCATATTCTGGATAAATGGCATTATGCCCCAGGAGTTTCTTACATCAGCACTGGTATATTTACCATAGCCGAACAGAAATGCATTTTCAAGATCCATTTTATGGGACTTGACATGCTCTCCGTATACACGTTTCCATTCATTTGCATAGCCACGATACCTTGTAGCCTGCATAGATCCACTCATCAAGGGAACAGATGTCTTGAATATCTGTGTGAAAAATTCCACATCACTCAATTCATCTCTCCAACCTGCAGGAGCACCACTAGCTTCAGCCCATTGCGAACCAATGACCTGACCACCAACAGATGTTGCACTACCATTTGTAACGTCATACGTCTTTGAAGTGTCAGACACTAAAACGACTGAAGCAGAAGCAATAATAACTACGTCCCCAGCTGTAGTACCTTTTTCTCCTGTTGCTGTTACGCCAGTTGAGTCTGTAATGTATGTAATAGTAGCATCATTAGCGACCTTCCATACTTCACCATTTATTCTTAATACCTGTCCAGGTACTATAAATACTGGTGAGTATTTGGCTCCAGAGACAACTTTACCCTGGTGATTGTAATCAACTTGTATTTTTAATCCTGCTACGTCATCCGCACCGTTATTTCCATCATGGAAATTGCAGCTAAAATTACGCCTTTGCCATTGAGACCGATATTCCATCGGTTTCCACACTGTTTCATCAGTCGGTTTCTTACCTAATTTACTCAGATAGCTAAAGAAAATTGAAGTTTCTGGAGCTAATTCATGGACCGTATCACCGATCCCAAAAGTACGCCTAAGGCTGTCAATACTTTGGCCGCCAAAACCTGGACTATTCGGAGTAGTAGTAATCAACTGACCTGGACTATAATCTGCCATTTTAATTCCTCATTATTTCATCATAGTTAAAGTAAGTTTCGATTTTTCTCCTCACTGATAAGAGATTGCATGAAATTATTCGAAGGATCAGCTGCCTGATTCGTTGCAGATGTTTGGACACCCATCGGAGTTGGAACTGATTGAGCCCTTTTCAATTGTTGAAATGTCTGACTGGATTGCTGTTGGGGCGAATTCTGAACTGGCATTGGACCTGAGTCCACTATCCCGTTCTTATGTTTCCAATAGCCTACCAAATCATCCATGTTAATTGAATTAGGATCATTCATTTCGGCGACAAACCTGTTAAGATTAGCTTCTCCTCCAAGATCATACCTGGATTTAACATATCTTGCAGCATTGTCAAGCTCCGAACGTTGCCTTGCATCGCTCTGCCTCATTTGCTCAAACTTCTTAAGTTCATTGATCTCCTTATCATGAGTCTCCTGCATAGTAGCTACTTGGTAAGAAGTGTGGAGCTGATTATACATTTGCATATCATCTCGCCACTGCTCTACCGCAGAATCATATTTCGCACTTTCACTTGCTGCGTCCTGATACGCATCCTCTCTACTGTACCCAGCTGGCTGTAAAGGCTTCTGTGGAGGACCTGGAAATTCTTCCTCTACTTGTGTCTCTTTTGCTGCTGGAGCAGCTTGGGGTTGCGGAACGCGTCCGTTAAGTACTCCTGGATTCTGTGTAACATAGTCTATTACGGGAGTCTGCTGCCTTAAGATCTCATCACGCTGTGCTAACTGATCTTTAAGCTTGGCAGTTTCCGACTGCCAGTATTGATACCGAACCTGATCATTTCCCTGGGGTGCGACATCAGTAGGTACAGGTGCTTGACCTGGCTCTGGTTCGGTAACCCCTATAATCTCTTCAAAGGTGGTCCCCTGCTGTTCAGTTATTTCACGATCTATACTAGCTTCGATAGCTGGTACGTCCTGTTGAACTTCCTGCTGGGGGGCTTCTTGTTGCGGTATAACCTGTTCTGGATTATTAGCTTCCATTTTTATTTCCTTTTAGCAGCTCCATTAGATGCGGATGGAGGTTTGCTGGCTTGTTTTGCTGCATCCCGTACTTCTTTTTCCACTAACCCCATCTGATCTTTTAGTCTATGGTCAAAAAGCGTTCCTGCTGCTTTTGCCTTGTTTTCAACTGAATCAAGTGAGGTTTTGAACTTTTCAACTTCTACTTTTTGCTTCAAGTGTACATTCTCACGGGTAAGCGTCTGCATATCGCCGCTTAATTTCTTAAGCTGCTCAGTCGCTGCCTTGAGTTGTTGCTGTAGTTGAGCAATAACGTCCGTTCTTTGAAGTACTCCTTCCATGTCGAAGACTTCTGTCTTCTTCAAGACTTCCTGTTTGTCAATGAGGCCCGCTTTGTATGCTTCCATGTAGAATTCGAGTTCCGCGTATCTATTAGACGGAAGTGTCGAACCTGACACATAAACAACATCGTAGGCTCCAACAGTAATGTCATTAAAAACTTGTATTTCTTTTGTTTTATCATCATATAAACGCTTATTTATAGCGTATTCACTCATAGAATTGTTTGGGTTAACAATCCTAAAGACCTTTTCCATTTGATATAGTTCTTGCATCAGTGGTATTGCAACCTTAGCAAGTATAACTAGCCCAGCTTCGATATCAGCAAGTTTGGACTTTATTTTCCTCTGTCCAAATTCATCTAGACTAATGGTGGCCTTGTAAGTTTGTGGGGCAGATTGAGAGTTTCCCATCATCAGGTCGTATAGTCCAAGTTGGTGGTCGATGTCGCTTTTGGCTGTGGTCTCATTCTGATAGAGTTCATTCGGAAGAGGAACTGGACTGGCTACAACAGGCTGCCCCATATCAAAGTCAACCTCAATACCAACTCCAGGCTGTGCCCATTTCTGTTCGAATTCAACCATATCAACCGAACCAGCTGGGACAAGTACCTTCATATTGGTAGAAGTTGTAGCGTGTGCTATAATAAGTGAGCGTGTTTTATTGATATAATCCTGTAATCCTTTTACCATACGCACATCCGACATAGGATACGGTGTACGCGTATGTAGATTACATATCGGTACTATCGGATATTTCGACGATGGCAGTACCCTTCCAAACACATATGTCTCACCAACAACAACACACATTTTAACCTTTGTAATTGTTATAGGGATTGCTTCTATCAGCCCTTCCTTTATAAGCCCAGCCTTTACCTTCATTTCTACATTGGGTATATTCTGTACCTGGCCTGCACTTTCAAGGGCTTGATTGTAAGCATCTTTGACTTGTTTGTCAATCTGCTCTCTTAAATTACTAAGATCATGTTCCATTCTCTCTGGAAGGACCTCTCCAAGATCTACCATCTCCTGAAGTTCCTTCTCCTTTTCCATATACTGGACTTCCATCTCGGAAGCGGCCTTTTCTATCTCTCCATCTATCTGGTCCGCTGCTCCTTTTAGAAGTTGATCTCTCTTTCCACCAAGTTCTTCTTTCTTCTGTTCAATTTTCTCACCTTCAAAAACCTGATCACCAAGGGTTCCAACCTCTTCATTTAAATATGCTTCATATTCTTTCTGAGTCAGTCTTAATTCTTTACCAGACCATTTTTCGTGGATCCGATATGCTACTTCACGGATCTTATAGTATCTTTCATATCCTCTTACATAAGTATCAGCCTCAAGGGTAGTCTCGTCACCTGGGAATTTTAATCCAGTATTATCAGTATTCCCAGTTACTATCTGATCAGTAGTGTATTCTCCACCAGAAGCTGAATCAATAGCATTCGCGTACAGAGGATATAACTTCTTAGCCTGGGCTTTAGTAAAGATACGTGATACAATTATGTTTTCTGCATCATCAAAAAACCTATCTCTTGAATTGGGATCAACATATACATCAAACGGATCAACAGAACGGAACATTACCTCTCCTTTTCCTCCATCAGCCTGTCCATTCTGATATACCATAAGATATCCAAGTCCACATACATAATAATCATCTACAGCTTTACGTACTTCTGTTCTTCCATCAGAGATATCATACATATACGTCAATAAATTGTTGAGTACATTCGCTACACGGGTATCCGAATCCTCTCTCGGTGAGACCTTAAACAATGGTCTATTGGAGGTAAGGAGTGCTTTCGCTGTTTCTACGGCTGGATGTATTCTGTTGACAACTATAGGAGCCTGTCCTCTCGACTTCAAAGTCTTTTCTTGCTCAACAGTCCACTGCCGACCTAAGCGATATTCCTGGTCTTCCCTTGCTTGGATCTCCCAATCGTACCTTTTGTTCTTATAAAGATCAAAAATACGACGCGTTTCCTCTTCTACTGAATTAGATTCGCCTTTCCCAGCATCAAGATCGTCAGGATTTAAGTTTTCTTCCTGTGCTCCCTCTAATGGAGCGTCATAGCCTTCCATAACAAAACCCTATTTGATATATATACACATATTCTTTTAAAGTTAAACCTTATAACGTCATCCAATCAAGAACTTTTTGGTATTTACTAGTTTTTTCATCTGGATCTAAGCTTTTTATTCTACAAGGTCGTGATCCTTCGAGAGAAGTCCATACTGCATCCATCACATCATCGTGCTTTCCTTTAGGATAAGAAAGAAACTCTGCCTGTGCTTCAGTATCCTGTGGTCTAAAGTAGAACTCGCCCTTAGCAAACATAGGGACCAATGACAATAATCTCTCCGATTTCCTTGTTCTTGGTTTAACACCCTTCTCTAGTCCTGGTATATAGATATTTTCTTCCAGCATTCTTTTCTTTACTGCAGCACGCAATGCTTCCTGGTATGCAACAGTCTCTATCTTCATCTTCTTATGTTTATACTTTTTCCATAGATCTATGATTATATCAGGCTGTTCAGCTGGAGATACCCTCTTTCTATACATATCAACAATATATTTGTTCCCTTCATGGTCAATTCCTATGGTAACAGCAACAAAAAAGTCAGCCTTAGCTGACAAAGAGGACGCTGGATCTACACCACCATACGTTTCTATGGGTATAATCTTCTCCTCATCTCCAACATTTCTAACTAAACAGGGCTGTCCCTCTATTCTTTTAAAGTCATAATGATGCATTTTGATCCATTTGGGCTGAAAGGGGGCTTCATCTGGTGACTGAGCTATGTTCATATATTCCTGATAAAACCCATTTATATTCCCAACCGAAGAGTACTCCTCCTTGATTCCGTTAATTCTTGATTGTGGAAACCTTTCTTCCCAAATACTATTACCTTCATCGTCAATTATACTATACCATAGCACATCCCAGGCTGTAGATTCCTTAGCCCAATACAAAAAACAGTCCTCTGATATAACTGTTCCTATCATAATAATCCTTCCATCGTCTGCTAATGATGGAATTACTGCCTCAGTCATCCATTTTCTGTTCTTTGCCCTGGCTTCATCAGTAAAAGCGTTCAACTCTGACTCAAAATCATCAACAATGATCAAAGTTGGACGCGTATCACCTTCAATAAACCCACGAACCCTCTGTCCAGTACCAACTGCGACTATTCTGGTCCCATTTGCAGTAACAATATCAGAATTAGTCCATTTTCGAGCCGTATGAGGTCCCATATCACCAAAAAGAGCCTTAAATCGCTCCGAGAAGCTCAAGTGATATTTAATTCTTGACAAGAAATTGATGGATTGTGCCTGAGATTCGGAGATTATGACAATAAACTCCTCTTGGTCGTCTCTTTTAAAGGCTATACGGTGCAAAGGAAGCAATAAAGAGATGACAGTGGACTTAGCTGTACCCCTTGGAGCGGCTATAAGTACACGTTTTTTCTTCTCATCGCGGATCGCGGAGTATATTTCGTGATGAAAAGGGGGTGTAGACTTGCGTAAAGCAGTAGGAAAGCAGTATCTGCCGAATAAAGCTATAGATTTCTGTAATTTAGCGAGAGCCTGCTTACGTTCATACAGCTCTTCATAGTCTTGTTCAGGCATTCTCATCACCTGGATCGTTTGGACCCAGGGTTTTTACCTCAATTGTCTCCCTTTGTCCTATAAGATGCTGCTCTTCCTCAGCTATTTCATCTAAAAGACGCTTTGTTTGGGTGGCTTGGAGAGTATCTGTGGTCCTTATTACTGTTTTATCCTTCATTCCAAGCATATCCTGAATGTTTTCTATTACACGTATGAAATTAGTAAGATCCTTTTTCTCCTTTGCCATACCCTGGGCTTCGGTTAAAAGGTCAATTACGTCGGACTCACCGTAACCTTTCTCTTTTAGTAGTCCTTTTAGCTCATCTTTTACCATACTTTTAAACTCCTGTGTCTTCATCCATCGTTTATACGTTCTTCTTTCCGATGGGGTTGTTGAATCAAATACGAGATCTATCGCAATATCAAGCTGGAAACAGGTAGAATAAGCCAGAGCAAGGTTTTTCCACTTGGTGGAACCCTTTCTAACCTCTAATTGCGGTTTACCTGATAGTGTGTGATGAGATTTTCTACCCTCTGCTTTAAACTTCTTGCCAGGATACTTAGGATTATAAAAGGCATAGCCAAAAGGTAGACGAATATATGTATTACTAAGACCGTTATTCGCTTCATAAGTCTTTTTCTGTAGAACGAGGGCGACATATTTGTCATCGCTGAGAGCGTATTCGCCAATATCAGCGTCTTTCCAATGTTTGTATTCAATACCCTCTTCTTTCGCTTCCCCCTCTGTGAATATATTGTAGGATCTTGTACCTTTATCCCTATGCTTTATCGTTACCTGGTACATCTAACAGCTCAAAATGAGGGAAATCATCAAACATATTGTCGTGTACATACCAATCCTTGTCCCAATCACCACCCCAACGTAGGCTTACGCCCATCGTTTCTGCAACTCCTAATACGAAACCAGCAAAAAATGTAAACCTTTCACGATCGTGCCAGTCAATAGGATAAGGGACACAATCGCAAGCACGAGAGGGAAGCTGATTATGACGTCCTTTGGGATATTTAACCTTCGACTTACCCTCTTCACATAGCCTATCTTGCTCAACTTGACCCCTGTGACCCTCAAGTACAGAGCAATCCACTGTTTTGATAACTTCATTGAAAACTAACTGTAACCTCTTATCGCAACTTTTTAGGGCGTTTCTGCTTCTTGACCCGAACTTCGGCATATCTCCTCCTTAAGCTATCTATACTAACATCCCCAGTCCACTTTGGGAACTTAAGATCTGATTTTAGTGCCTCTTTTGAATAGTCTCCCACTTAGTGGACCACTTAGTTAATCGGTAATATATTTATTAAATTCATACACTTAGTTGTTCTTAGAGTCGCATTCGTATAGGGCTTAAATTTGGCTAAGAGCGACACTAAGTGGCGGGAAGTTAAAGACAAAACTATATATTCTCAACATTAAAAATATATTCTGCTGCCATATCCTCTACAAAAAAATAAATGGGACCCCTTTCCGAAAACTTGCTGTAGAATGAGAGTGTGGGAAACTCACTCAATAGACCCCCTTTGATTTAATGGGGCTGGGGTGCCGTGCCAGCCTGAAATCAAACGTGGTCTATTTAAACTGCCCCTCTCCTACCTCTGGTAGGTGTGCTTAGCAACTTGCCAGATAAACCCATAACATAACCATAGGAGAAATCTAATGGCTAGAATAACGAAACCTAAGAGCAAGACACTTAAAGAACAGGTAATGATCTTCCTAACTAACATCTATCACGTCCGTAATACAGGTATGCCTGACACGAGTGGTGGAAAGGATTCAAAGGTGGCAAGGACAGATCGTAAGGGCAATCCAATCATCAATCCCATTACCAAGAGACAGGTTATGCGATATCCTGATCTTACGGAGGAAGTTACGGAGGATGGTAGGACGTTCAAACGAAGAGTCTATTCACCTAACTTCGAGGTGCAGTATGACGCTACTGAGTTTGATGATGGTACATACGATGTGCCTGCGGAACTGTCTATTGATGAAGTGAAGGCTATTGTCAATGCACGTACCGCCAATGAATCCATCACCAAAATCATCCCAGATGTCAAATACGTCCTCAATGACAATCACGAAGTTTATACCCGTGACATATTTGATGAGGATTCGGGAGATATCTTGCAAACACTTGTATTTGCCAACTATTGTCCAGAGCGTACCATCGTTCGAACGTCGCTCAACCTAGCAGACATCGGCAAATAGCACCTGTCTCATCTTGCTCTTAGTCACATCAGGGATCCGTAGCCAGTCGCTACGCATTCCGAAAGGGGGGAAATCTCCCCCTTTGGCTCTCAGTTGATAGAGGGCTGAGGTAGAGTCT
>NZER01000094.1 GCA_002690445.1 Candidatus Pacearchaeota archaeon | reverse complement strand
TCTTTGCTTGGGGCATCAAACTTAACAACCGTGTCATAGCCAAATAACTGCTGTAATCGTTTTCCTGATGCTTCATCGGCAGGAATTTTTATTACAACTCCGTCAGGTCCATCAGGAAACCGAGGTCCACCTCCATATGTCACAATGTCATCCAATGATCTCTGGATTACTGCTCGTAATGCCATGATCTCGTCTGTACTGTTTGGCATATGACTGAACAGACCGGCTTTTTTTGTTAATGCCATCCAATCGGCATCTGTCTCTATAACAAGAGGATTATCTAACCGGATTTCCACGATATCCAAATTAGGACCGAACTCATCTGCAAATTCACGATAAGGGGTAGCATAAGCCGCATCACCCAGTATCGCTTCACGAGGACCATGTACTGAATATGCTGACTCTGCTGATTCTCTTCCACTTCCATGAAAGAAATATCCTATAAAGCTATTATCAGCACGGGTATTAGACAGCTTATCCAGTATTTCCGTACCGATAGTATCTCGTGTTTTCAACTCGGCAATAATCTCATCTAATTCTTTATTAACCAGATCGGCAGTATCATCAATTGACCTGAGCAGATTTTCCTTATCCTTGGGAGACAGGTTGGATATATCCGCACCGCCACCTACAAATCCCTTGATACGGGTATTAACATTACTGTTGTTAATATGTTCGGGAGACACAGTGCCGTCAGCAGAATTCAATACGAGGCGTTCTCTCTGCATACTGTCAGCCAGAATGCGATTCTTACCAAAATAATCAATAAGATCTACGGTTTCCATGTCCTTATAATTAGGCATTGATTCGTATATCTTGCTGACATTATCTCGTGTTGCATAATCAACAATTTCACCACCACCACCCGGTAAGAGCTGTTTACCACCTTTCCAGATAGGCTTGATACCATACTGCCATGCAGGTTTAAGTGCCTTCATGATAATTTTCTCACCAGCTTTCTCGATCATGCTGGCAGGAACGATCATCTCTAACGCAAGCTCCACACTTCCACGGGTATAGTTATCCGGTAAAAACTTTATGTCTGTAAAGTAGCTGTCAAAAAATCTCTGTTCCTCAAAAACATCAAGATCCCTGCCGAGGGCAGCTTCATGTTTCCGTAATGCCTCCTCGTATCGTTCCTTCTCGTCACCGGTAGCAAAGCGAAGCTGCTTTTCACCCTGCCCACGAAGCCATCTGGCACCTTCTTCATAGGCACTTATCCATGTGCCGCCCATTGCTGCCAGTGTATTCGTGGCACTTCGGGGGATCTGATCAGGTTTAACGGGAACAAGATAACGCCCGTCTGGATCCCGTAATTCACCACGGGCGGCATATCCGGCAATCTCTGTGTCTGATAGACGCCGTCTTCCTTCAGTGGAAGGAATTTCCTCTGCTTCCACCTGCGAAAGGGTCTCGTACAGAGAGCGTTTTTTATCTGCCGGAAGTCTTTCTTCTCCCGGCATGAAAGTAAATCCTGCTTCTTGCATGGATATACTTCTTCGCTGGCTCTGTGTCAGGTAATCATTAGGAACTGTAAAACCCGGAAGGCTTGGTACTTGGCGTGTATATTCCGGGGCATCAAATCCGGGGAGGCGAAGCTTTCGTTGTTTTTCTTCCGGAGTTTCCCCCGTTAGCTCACCGCCACCAACGAATGGTCTCTGTGTCATTGCCTGCTCCTCACAATAGTACGCGCTGAAGTTCTAGCAATCTCTTGCCTTCTGCGACTGGTTTCAGCTTCCTCTTCACGCTGTTTACGCGCCAGAGCAGCTTTTTCAAAAGCGGTTCCCTTGAACTGCTTTTCAAATCCCGGCAGTCTGGAACGGAAGAAATCCTCGGTAGTCATACCGGGAATTCTCTGGAATTCATAAAGATGCTTCTTAAATGCCGCACCAGTATACCGAGCCGCCTCATCCGCCCGTGCCTGAGCTGTTTCATAATCCTGTCTGTATGCTGCTTCTAGCTCTTCAGGATCTGGTGCATGAAAAGCAGCGAAATACGCAGCATCATGAGGTGCTGCCTCAGTAGGTGCGGCAGGAGCAAACATTCCTGCTTCTTCTTCTTCGGGACTAAGGAAAGCAGCCTGTTTTTCCTCTACCCTTACATCTTCAGCACGTTCTCTCTGGTAACCTTCCAGCGCAGCTTGTGATTGTCGTGCTTCCTCCCTTGCATAGGCAGCACGTTTACCAAACTCCGCAGCAGTCTCCGCAGCGAGAACATCTCCTTCTTCAGTCACCTTTAGTCTTTCCTGACCAACTTTCTTAAAAGCTTCAAGATATTCAGGATCCGACATTTGTATACTCAGGAACTTGGCAAATTCAGGTCTTTCAAATGCAAGTGTCTGTAATTCAGGCTGTAAGGAAGCAATATCAAACTCTGCTTCTGGTATAGGTTCCGGAGTAAACGCCTGTTCCACCTTGAATTCGGTCATGCCGGGAGCCATGGGAGGTCTTAACGGATCTCCCATGAACTGTCTTTGGTAATCAGATTCCAGTACATCATAAGCAGTAAACTGCTCCGGGTCACCCAGTATGCCCGTATCGGTCATCCTGTTAACAAACTCCATCACATCACTGAGAGAATCAGCTCCTCCCTCATTAACAATGCGACGGACTATCTCAGGAATCGTATAATTGTCCAGATGTCCTTCAAACTCAGCACCAGTCGTAGCAGTGATAAGACCCTTTGACCTCATTGCACTCTTGACAAGCGCTTGCAGGTTACTGCCTTTATTCAGATCTACTCGTCTATCTACAACATCTTCAGCAATCTGTGCTTCACTGGCATCTTTAACCCAGCTTCTTATAGATTCATCCGATAGGGCATCTCCCAGTGACGGAAATCCACGCATCTGCTTCCACAGGAAATCAAAATCTCCCTCAGATATGTCGTCTTCATCGTAGCCCATCCGGTCAAGGACAGCCTTCGCAGCTTCCTCAAGTCCATTCTTTCCGGTCCTGTCCCACTTTACGGCGTTTAGAGCGCCGAGACGATTTGCATAACGCTGGGTAAACAGCTCAAATTTAATGCCGGTTAAGTCCATCAATCCTTCTGAGATGATCTTCCCGTCAGCATCACGCACACCACCGATAATCTCTTCTGCATATTCCCGTGATCCCTTGTCATAAAGGGATAAGCGCATACTGTCTTCCAGATTTGAGACTATAGCTTCCCGTGTTTTTCGTACAGCATACCGTTCATCTCCGTCCGGAAACGTAATCTTGTCATCTGCATCAAAACCCTTCTTATCTAAGATGCGTTTTACATTGGCAGCAATTGACTGTGCCGGATCCCAGCCCCAGTCCATTTGTGCCTCTGCAATCTGGTTTGCACGGCGTGTAGTAAAATCATTGCCATACTGGGGAACAAGGGATTCTCCGTCTATGATCCGTGTCGGGTTACCCATCTCCCACTGTATAAGCGCATTTAAAGAAGCCTCGGTATCTGTTTTGTCATATCCCGACACATTTTGTGCCATGACCTTTCCCTCGGCATCATATATTTTGCCGTCAAAAAGGTACTGTCGAATCATGGGAAGATTTGAATCCCATTGGGTTAACCAGTTTATTACCAGATCATCAGAGATTGCTTCAGGCTCTAGCGTGGATCGACCCTTGATACGATTTGCAATCTGAAATCCAATATCACGATTACCGCCTAAAAAGTTAGAGGTAGCCGCTGCCGTCAGTGTGAGACCGAGTATATTTCCCTTCAGTATGACATTCGGGTCATTCCATGCCCGTATCTGTCGCTCATACAGCATCTTACCCAACGGGTCACCCTGTACCTGTGATTCTGTGAGAGCTGTCACATTGACAAGGTCAACAAGACCCGTCTCCATGTTGATTTCTAGGTAAGGATTCTCAAACATTCTCTGGGCTATATCTTGTTTAAGGGCAAAATCAACTACACCGCCTGCCTCAGCAACATAATCAGTAGCCATCTCATCAAAAAATCGTTGAGCATCCCCAACTGTAAATTCCGGAAGTTTGCGTTCCCCCCTGCCAACCGACTTAACACCTATCCCACCGAATATCCCAGTATCAGCTAATATTCCGTTTAAGTCCTCTATAAGATCCTGATCAGGATAATAGCTTTCCACCTCGGCAAGACGTATCTTACGGAGGATATTGATCTTGTTTGCAAAATCTTGCAGATTGTCTGCATAAGTTCGTTCTCCACTCATTAGAGGAATCCCTCAAAGTCACGGTCTTCTATGTTGTTTTGTGACAACCACCGGGAAATGGGGTTGTGCTTATCCTCCCTGCGTTCCGCCATGACTTTCGGCACACGCTTTTTCTTTGCGTCCTTTGCTATGTAGTCATACTGGCTCACGACACTGAGGATAGCGTCTGTGTACGGGTTTCTAGATTTACCTGCCAAGGTCTATCCTTTCCGGGCGAAATGTACCCGGAGTCAACATCGAATTTATATCCGCAGGAGGTCCGCCGGGAGGTCCACCGGGAGGAGGACCGGACATGGCTTCCGCTGCACCTGCACCCGGAGGGGCAGGAGCCATGCCACCGGCGCCGTTCATGCCCGGTATCTGTGGTCCCATAGCCGTCTGCCTTGCAGATATCTCCTGTCCGGCAGCATCCTGATTGTCCTCGTCCACAAGTCCCATCCGCTGCGCGACCAGTGTCTCAATCCTCTGCCTGACAGATGGCAGATCCCTGATAGCCTGCTCTATCATCCTCTGCTGTATCTCTGTTCCGCCCTCGTATCCAGCCTGCTCATAATAGGTCAACGGGTCAATCAGCCCTGCCTGATACTCGGAGAGCGCCATCTGGCGGCGCTGCATCTCCATGACAGGGTCCGAATGTGGGAACTCAACCTGAACACCGTAGACATTATGCACCTGAGATCTTGTCAGGCTCTTACCATATGCCCCGATACCGCCGGAGAGTTCCGAGACCGTGTCAACGAGTTGCAGGATCCTCTGCCCCACTATGGATGCAAGATGCTCCCTCTGGGCTTCAAGCGGTCCAAAGATACGCATACCGGCAGTGTTCAGTATAGCCTGCTGACCGACAGTGCCGACACCGGGCTGCTTCACCCCTGCAAGTGCGGAGGAGTAGGTTCCCAGCTCCAGCGTGGAATCTGTCTGGCTCCTGAGCTGCAACGCCCACGGGGGTATGTCAGGAGTCTGCATGACCCAGAAGTCCTGCGGATCCCCCTCCAGTATCCCCTCGTTGGAAATTGCCTGTGCCAGCGTCATGGGATCCCTTGAGGTTCCCATCGGTGCGAAGGCAAAGCGCAGGAGTATCTGGTGAAAGGCAGATACCTCCTGTGTCCTCTTCCTGATGGTCTCCTTGTTGGGCGTCAGGATTCCCTGTGCCAGATCGGCAGGGTTCTCACCGCTGTCCGACAGTTCCATGCCCCATCCTGCAAAGCTGTGTGCAAAAGGCACAAAGCCCCAAGTATTCCTCTCAGCCCATATTATCGAAGCCCCCTGCGCCGACGGTGCGGAGTAGTTGTTCACCCCACCGGCAATAAGCTTAACGTGCCACTGCGGCGTCCAGTAGTCCCAGCACTCGATCTCGTCCCACGGGTCGTGCTGGTCAAGGTTGAAGATCTCGGCATACTTCCGCCTCTGGCGCTTCTTCTTGATGACAGACTGCTCATGGAGATCCTGTGCCATCATCTTGGAGGTCTTCAACGCTATGGAAGGAACCTTCTCCCTCGGATTCATCAACACCATCGATGGATGGGGAACGCGGATCCGTATCGGGTTGAATGACTTACGGTTGGCACGGTAAACCGTCACAGCCGCGTCATAATCCTCTTCCGAGTCAAAGCCGTCCCTCTCAGGCTCTTCCGGTCTATCCCCAAGACCGGCAAGCACCGGACCCTCTATGACCGTGTAGCCGTGAGCCACGAGGTACTGCGCCATCATCTTCCAAGGAACAGTCGTCTCCTTCATGATGGCATCATCTATTACAGCCTTCAGACCGTTCTCAAGGTTAGTCGCATCCACCTTGTGCTGCTCTGAATCCCCGACAGGCTCCCTGTGGATCCTAGGAGAGAAGCTCATGAGGGTTGACACGGCGTGGTCAACAAGGTGGGTAGGGGTCGAGTCATAGAAGACGGGTCTCCCCTGATAGTTGTTGGACCAGACCTTGAACTTCCTCTGGTAGTAGGCATCATTGTCACGCCACTCAAGGTGCGCGTTAGCCCACAGCTCACCCATCTTCTTCCTGAAACGGATTATCTGGTCAATATCGGGAGGAGTGTTCCTCTCTGCCATTTGATTCCCCTATGCCAGCATCGGCATCTGTATAACCTTGCCGGTTGTGTTGATAATACCCCGGTCATAACGCACCATCAAAGCCACACCCAGTGCCATGACATAGTCGTCATGGGTGCCGCCCATAGCCTGCGGCTTCTCCCCCGGCGCGGCAATTATCGTTGAAAACTCGTCCAACCCATGCCTGTTCGGTATGGTCAGGTGACCGGCGTTGAATTCCGCCCTCAGCTCGTCAAACAGGGACTGCCTGCTGGCACGGTCAGTCTTCCACCCGTACTCCTTCCGCATCTGCCTCCCCCTGCCAACCCTGCGGCGGTACAGCTTAGGATAGTTCATATCCCTAGCAACTGTCAGCACCGTGTCCGAAAAGTTGTTCTCAATCCCCCAGTCCGGGTTGCGGAAAACCTCCAGAAGGTCCATAGACGCCACGGAAAAGTCCTCCGGCTGAAGGGTGTTCGTCACAAGGTCCGCAACTACATACCCACTGACAGCATCCACCACCACGGTGACAGAATAGTCCATTCCCACCCCAGACGCCACATCCGTGCCTGCCACATACTTCCTCGCCGCCCTCGGCTCCTGATACACCTTCGCAGCACCCACAGACCTTATCGGCTCACAACAGTCATCCATCATCCCGGCTATCATCTCACGGTCAAATATCGACTGCGCCCTCGGAGGAGACAACGCCTCCTGCTCATCACCGGGATACTCCTGCTCCATGAACTGCTCAGGACTCATGCCGTGCAACTCGGTTGTCGGCACACCACCCTTCACAAACTCATACCACTTCTCATCCCTCCCCGGCTTCGCGCCCCAAGGAATGAACATGGTCTCCCACCCATTGTCAGGAGACCCCCTGTACAACTCCTTGAAAAGCGAACTCATGTTCCTCTTGTTGGAAGTGCTGCCCATAACCATCTGCCCACCTGCGTCCACCGTCGGCTTCACCGCAGCATAGTTCTGAGCATGGTACTCATGGAAGTCAGCCTCGTCCTGTATGACCACAGACGCCGTCTCCGACCTCCCTGCATCCTCCGTGGACGGCAAGGCAACCACCTTGCTGTCACGGCTGGGAATCCCT
>NZER01000093.1 GCA_002690445.1 Candidatus Pacearchaeota archaeon | reverse complement strand
TATTGGATTTATTGTTTCTGTTTTCATAATATCTCATATATCAATTGATATATAAACTTTTGGGTTAAATGCTCCTGCCTGTTCGCACTTCACTCTAGAATTTTTCATATAATTTTGATTGGAAAAATTCGAGCAAAGATGCTCAGGATTTGATGTTCAAATCCCTAAGGATATGCTATCTGCGATAGCATTAATGCTCCTGCCGGGATTTGAACCCGGGTCACCGCCGTTCTCCACATCACCTTACAGAAAATTCTGTAATGTACTAGATAAATATCTAGCTTGTTTACTTCATTCCTGCGGATGGGCAGTTGTCCAAGAGGACGAAGTTTGAATCTCATCGACTGAAACTTCCTGCCTGAAAGTCAAGTTTTCACTTGCCAATCAAACCCTTGCGGGTTGAGAGGGCGGCATCCTTGGCCACTAGACTACAGGAGCTTAACTAATAGAATAATCCCGATTTAAAAAACTAACCTTTATGCTTTGTAAACTTTGTAACCCTTTCGGACTTTGTGGTTCACCTTAAGACCAACTTCATCTCCTTTTTTGGCTTTTTCTACTTTTTCGTGCTGGATCTGCATGCTTCCGACTTTCTGCTCAAAATCTGTTTCTTCTCCGCCCTTAATCTGAATTTTATCTCCAGCTTTCAGAGCAGCAGAAAGTTTAATTGCAGCGACGCTAACTTTTTCAAAGTAGTTGGACACAATGCCAATTGGCTTTGGTTCTTTAGCTTTTGCCATGTTTTGGTAAGATAATGTAGATATTTAAGGTTTTTGGAATTGTTTTTATAGTCTTGATTTTTATTAGGCTTATGAAGGCCTTAAGTTTAAAACAGCCGTGGGCTGAATTGATTTTGCAAGGAAAAAAGAAAATTGAGATTAGAAAATGGAATACTAAATTTAGGGGGGAATTTTTAATTCATGCTTCTAAAACTCCTGATGATAAATCTATGGAAGAATTTTGTTTTGAAAAACAGAGTTTGCCTCTTGGTTTTATCGTCGGGAAAGCAGAACTTGTTGAAGTTAAGAATTATAGAGAAACAAAAGATTTTGAGGAAGATAAAGACAAACATCTTGCTTCTGCAGATTGGGGATGTTGGGGTTTTGTTTTGCAGAATGTTGAAAGATTAAGACCAATTAAGGCAAATGGAATGTTGGGGTTTTGGGATTTTGATTATTCTTGACCACAATAATTCTTTTATATGTTTGTTTTTTAGATATTAAATGAATTTTACTGTAAAATCTGTTGAAGATGGAAAAGAATTAGGAAGACTGAAAGAGTTTATGTTAACACAGCCGCAATTTTATCCAGATTACAGAGACTGGGTTGATGGTGTTTGTATTCCTGGGATTAGTGCGGGGAATAGGCAAGCTATTATTGTAATGAGTAATGGGGCTGTTGTTGGTGATGCGGTTTATAGGGGGGTTGAAGGGGGAACTGAGATTAAAAATTTTAGAATTGATTCTGATTATAGAAACAGAGATCTTGGGCATTTTTTATTGAGGCAAGTTGAAAGAGAAAGTAAGGGGGTGTGGTCCTTCTTGATGCTAGTGTTGCTAATTTTTCTGCTGTTGAATTCTGGGCAAGAAATGGGTTTCATATAACTGGAAAAGAACAGCTTTATGTAGAAGGATAAGATGAATATTTATTTGAAAAGGCATTGCCAATAGCTGCTTAAACGTACCTTTTAAAAACAATCAAGTTTTATTGATATAATGACGAAGGAGATTAACTTTGCGAAGATTGAGAAGAAGTGGCAGGCTGCTTGGGAGAAGGGGAAGGTTTTTGAGGCTGGTGAGGGAAAGGGAAAGAAGTTTTATGTGCTGGAGATGTTCCCGTATCCGTCTGCTTCTGGGCTGCATATGGGTCATGCCTTGAATTATACTATTGGTGATGTTTTTGCAAGGTTTAAGAGAATGAATGGGTTTAATGTTCTTTATCCAATGGGCTTTGACGCGCTTGGGCTTCCTGCTGAAAATGCAGCTATAAAAGCGGGGGAGCACCCGAAACCTTTTACAGAAAATGCTATTAAAAATTATATCCGTCAGATGAAGGAGCTGGGGTTGAGTTATGATTGGACAAGGATTGTTTCGACAATGGAGCCTGAATATTATAAATGGAATCAGTTGTTTTTTTTGAAGTTTTTAGAAAAGAAATTAGTTTACAGGAAAAAGGCGCCTGTTAATTGGTGTCCGAAGTGCAGGACGGTTTTGGCGAATGAGCAGGTTCATGACGGGAAGTGCTGGAGGCATGAAGATACAGATGTTGAGATTAAGCATTTGGAGCAGTGGTTTATTAAGACGACTAAATATGCGGATGAGCTTTTGGATATGCTTGATGATTTGGAATGGCCGGACAGGGTTAAGGCAATGCAGAAAAATTGGATTGGGAAAAGTTGTGGGACTGAGATTGATTTTGAGGTTGAATCTCAAAATTTAAATTGCATAATTATCCATGGTTCTCCATCTAAGGACAGAACAAAAGAAAAAGATTATGTCTCAGAAAATTTAAAACACTGGATTCCGTGGTTAAAAAAAGAGCTTGAGAAAAAGAAGATAAAAACTACTTCTCCGACGATGCCAACACCGTGGGCACCCAAATATGAAGAATGGAAAGCAGTTATGGATAAATTAACAGTTAATAAAAACACTGTTTTAATTGGTCATTCTGCTGGAGGAGCTTTTTTAGTTAAGTGGTTAGGAGAAACTAAAAATAAAATTAAAAAATTAATCTTAGTTTCTCCTGGGAAGGCAGGTCATGAAAGTAGGAAAGTCTTGGGTAATTTTTATGGTTCAGAGACAGATTTAGATATAAAAAATAATATTGGAGAAATTATAATTTTTACAGCAGACGATGATATTGATTCTCATATTCCAAGTGCTTATGAGCATCAAAAAGAACTTGATGGAAAGTTAATTCACCTAGGAAAAGGGTATGGGCATTTTTGCAAGGGAGATATGGGAACTGAAGAATTTTCAGAGTTGTTAAGTGAAGTTTCTGGTGTATGGAAGATTTTCACAACTCGGCCAGATACAATTTATGGGGTGACATTTATGGTTGTTTCTGCGCAGCATCCTAAACTTATGGAGCTTGTGAGTGAGGAGCAAAAGAAGGACGTTGAGAAGTTTTTGAAAAAGTTGAAGTCTGTTTCTGAAAAAGAGCTGGATGTTATGGAAAAGGAGGGTGTTTTTACTGGGGCTTATGCAGTTAATCCGATTAATGGGGAGAAGGTGCCGGTTTATGCTGGGAATTTTGTTGTGGCAGATTATGGATGCGGGATGGTGATGGCTGTTCCTGCTCATGACCAGAGGGATTTTGATTTTGCTAAGAAATATGGGATTGAAATTAAGCAGGTTATTTCTGGGAAGGCGGGGGCGGGGGCGTGGACTGGTGAGGGGAAGTTAATGAACTCTGGAAAGTTTAGCAGGATGGAAAGCAAGAAGGCAATTGGGGAGATTACAAAATATTTAGCAAAGAAAAAACTTTGCAAGGGGGCTGTTAATTTTAAACTGCGGGACTGGCTGATTTCGAGGCAGAGATATTGGGGGACGCCGATTCCGGTTATTTACTGCGATGATTGCGGTGCTGTTGCTGTCCCTGAGAAAGATCTGCCTGTTGAGCTTCCTGAGAAAGTTAAGTTTGGCCGGGGCAATCCGCTTGAAAGTGCAGAGAGCTGGGTTAAAGCTAAGTGTCCGAAGTGCGGGAAGGCGGGGCGGAGAGAGACAGATACGATGGATACTTTTTTTGACAGCAGTTGGTATTTTTTAAGATACTGCGACAACCAGAATAATAAGCAGGCATTTGACAAAAAAAAGATTGGGTACTGGATGCCTGTGGACCAGTATATTGGCGGTGTTGAGCACGCGTGCATGCATCTTATTTATGCGAGATTTTTTACTAAGGCTTTGCGGGATTTGGGATTTTTGAAATGCGATGAGCCGTTTACGAGATTATTTAATCAGGGGATGCTGCACGGTCCAGACGGCGAGAAGATGTCTAAGTCAAAAGGTAATGTGGTTAATCCAGATGATGTTTCTAAAAAATACGGGATGGACACTGCGAGATTTTTTTTGCTTTCTTTGGCTGCTCCAGATAAACCAAGAGATTGGAGTGATAATGGGATTCAGGGAAGTTTGAAATTTATTAAGAAAATCTGGGCTTATTTTAATAATGTTAAGATTGGAAAGTCATCTAAGAAAGTTGAGAGTAAGATTAATAAGACAATTAAGGAGATTACTGGGAATATTGAGGTGATGAATTATAATTTGGCTGTGATTAAACTGAGAAGTTTGTTTGAGGTGATTAGTAAGGGGGAAATTGCGAAGAAAGATTTAGAGAATTTTTTGAAGCTGTTGTCGCCGTTTTGTCCGCACATTGCTGAGGAGCTTTGGGAGGGGATTGGGGGGAAGGGTTTTGTTTCAATAAGCAGTTGGCCTGCTGCTGATGAAGGGAAGATTGATGAAAAATTAGAAAAACAAGATGGGATGATCGAGAAATTGAGGGCGGATATTGAGCACATTAAGAAGTTGGCTGGGGTGGGGGCTGGTGTTAAGGTTTATGTTTATGTGCTTCCGCAGGAATTGGATATTTATCGGTGTGTTAAGGAGATTAATTTGTTTGCTGTGACTGATCAGAATAAGTATGACCCGGAAGGGCGGAGTAAGAAGGTGAAGCCGGGGCGGCCGGGGATTTATCTAGAGTGAAGAGAATATAGATTTTAAATTTCAATAGAAAGATTTAAATATAACATCCTCTTATATTTTATATAATTAAATATATAACTTTTATAGATAAAATGAAATCATTAGCAAGAACAAGGACTATAGGAGGGTCTTTAGTTGTAACTATCCCAAAAGAAGTTGTTAGGGGGGAATCATTAACTGAAAATCAATTAGTTGAAATTGAAGTAGGCAAAATAAAGAAAGATTTTTTTGGAGCACTTAAAGGAGTAGGCCCTTTTACAGAACAGGATAGGTTAAAGGGTCAACTGGAAGAATGAAATTTGTTGTAGATTCTTATGCTTGGATAGAATATTTAGATGGTACTATGATGGGGGAGACAGTGAAAAAGATTTTAAAGGGGGATAATGAATTTTATACTTTAAGTTTAATTGTATCAGAGGTTATCAGTAGAGTAAAGAGGATGGATCAAGATGTAGATGTTGCTTATAATGCTATTATCTCAAATTCTAAGATTATCCAATTAGATTCAGAATTTTCAAAAGAAGCAGGATTGTTGCATGCAAAGATGAATAAAGAAATAAAGAATTTTGGGTTGGTTGATTCTATTTTGCTGTTATGTGCAAGAAAACTAAGAGCTAAAATAGTTACAGGAGACGAACATTTTAGAAATGTGAAGGAAGCGGTTTTGATAAAATAATGGATAATGCAAAACATATTCTCTAGGATAGAAATTCTTTTTAATGGCAGACTTCTTTGAAAAAAATGAGAAATGTTGAAGGTTATGTTTTTATTGTAGATTATGGGAATATTTTTCCGATGTTTGGTAGAAGAAACAGGGAAGTTCCTATTCTAGAAGAGAATAGAAAATTTGATAATTTTGAATTCAATGATCTTGCTGCTTATTCTTCTGTTTTTGAAGTACGAGAAGGAGCAGATGATTATTTTGGAGGAATGAATGGTCAGAAAATCAGAAGAATAAATTTAGCACAGATAAATATGAAAATTGCTGAGAGTCATGGAGAAGCAATAGAGGAATTAGCAAATGAAACTGATTTGATAACAATTATGATTAATGACGAGTCCAAGGTGATAGAGAGAGCTCTTTTAGGGCCAATTGTAAAAGGAAAACCAAATTTTGGTGTACTTCCGGGTGCTTTTTTAAGAGATACAAATTACAGAACATTTAGAAGAACTTCTAAATTATGGAAGGGACTTCCTTCTCCTTTTAAGAGGGCGGAATATTTAGGAAGGGAGGTTAATAGACAAGCGCAGTGTGGAGCTATGATTGCAAAACTTAAATTAAAAAGATTAGAAGAAATTGCAGTCAACTTGTCGGTTTAACCTAAATTTAATCAAACAATTAATAACATATCAAATATTAGATGGGTTCTATTAATGCATGGTGGAGCAAGAAGGTGAAGCCGGGGCGGCCGGGGATTTATGTTGAATAGTGTTACTTCTTAAGAATAATAACAGACATAAGATTTATAAAGTTCTGTAGGTGGTGTTTTGTATGATAAATGGAGACTTGATTGAAAGATGCGAAGGATGCACGTATTGTCCATTTGAAGAAATATTAACTCTTAAGCAGAGGAACTCGGAGGTATTGGAACAGCCTATTAGTCATCGTCACCCTCACCGTGGCATAATCGAGGAAGTTTGCGGTAAAAGGTATGATGAGGTTTGCGAGATGAAATATGCTATGATGCGAACAGGGCTTTCTGATTTTGATGTAGCGCAATTTGGATTGGTTATTAAGGATTTTTGCAATGATTTGAGCAAGAATGAGAAAAGAGAGATAAGGGGTGTTGAAGCTTTTCCTATTTGGGTTAAGAAGAGAGATTTAGGCAGGGGGTTTGAAGAAAGTTATGCAGGGAGATTTAGGGAGGTATGGGATTTGGGTCTTAGAGAGTTTGCTGGAGAATCTGAATCTTTTCAAGCTTTGAGTGAACTGAGTATTTATGAGATTATTGTTTCTGAAAATTATGATGTACAATTAGCTGCTTTAAAACAAAGAATATGTGAATTTAAAAAAAGAGATGAGGAAGGTCTTAAATCATAAAGTAACCTTAATCAGACATTAATTATTTAAAGAGAGTTTTGCTTTATGTTGTATGAAAAATAAGGTGAATGGGACTGTTTATAAAATCATCCACGGGCCGCGGACATTGGGGCAAAAGGCAGCTGATGGGCTGTCGAGGTGGGCAGGGAGCTGGACTTTTATTCTGGGTTTTTTTCTTTTTCTTGGTTTATGGATGATGGTGAATGTCTATGCGTGGATTAATACGTGGGATCCTTATCCTTTTATTTTGCTGAATCTTGTTTTAAGCTGTCTTGCTGCGATTCAGGCGCCGATAATTTTGATGAGTCAGAACAGGCAGAGTCAGAAGGACAGAGCAAAGGCAGATTATGATTATGCTATTAATAGGAACTCTGAGAAAGGTATTGGGGAAATTATAAGGAAATTGAATAAAATTGAAAGGGGGTTGATGAAAAAAAGGTGATGGTATTTACAGCAATTGAGTGGATGGCCTTGATTTTGGTGATGTTTGTTGCTATTAAGCTGATTGTTATTCTTGTGAATCCTAATGCGTGGAACACAAAAGTAATTAAGAAAGTTTGGGCTCATGCTCATCTGGCAATGGCAGTTTCGCTGGGTTTAGCTGCGGTCGTTTTGTATTATCTGCTGCAGAGCGGGTTGACAATTGTGCAGATTTTGGCGGTGACGCTGTTTGTGGCGCTTTTAATGGGGGCGGGGGCAGCTGCTTATAAAAATGAGATAATTGAGCTGGCTGAAAATTTATTAAAAGACAAGTCGCTTGTTAAAAAATCGTGGCTGTATATAGTAATCTGGATAATTCTTATTGTCTGGGGTGCTAAGATTCTTTTATTTTGATTTTATTTTTATTTGGTGTTTTAGATAGTTGGATGTATACTTTTCAGTATATAAATTTTTTTAAACATCCATAGTGATTTGGATTAATGGAGAGAAAAGGTGTTTTGTTTGAGATTGGTTATCCTCATTTTTATGAAGGTGTTAATTATTGTTGGCCTAATAGAGATAAGGATTATGATGCTCTTTTCCTTGATAAAAGAGATGAACTTGGCGAGGTCTTAATAGAAAACCTGAAGAGATATATCTCTGATTTTGGGGTGTGCGCTTCTGTTCCTCCTTATCCTAATTTACAAAAAGGAGAAAAAGGTCTTGCGCTTCATCTGGGGGACGGGGGGCGGTGGATAGAGTTATGGAAAATGTTGGGAAGCCATTTTATAAATGGACATAATTTAGATTCGTGGATTGATAAGGCTGCTGCATTTAATATTGGTTCAGATGTTTTAGAATATCTCTCTCCAGAAATTCTTGCTCCGAGAATAATGAAAAAAGGGGGGAAATGGTCAATGAGATATCCGTTACCTGATGGTGTTGATAGAATAGAACATGAATTATTTTCTGAAGAAAGTCTTAGGAATGTTTATGAATTAGTTGATTTTGATCCTGATATTAGGATAACTGATGAAAATAATCTTCAGAAAATTGTGAATTCTAATGGGGAGATTGTAATTGAAAATGATTTTTGCAAAGGGAGAAACTTTGAATCTTGGGATGTTGCGAAATCATCTTTTGTAATTTCACGGGTAATGTTGTTAAGTGATCTGTGTTAAAAGGGTTTAAAAATAAATGTGTGATTAAGTAGGTATTATACAAGGGCACCTTTAAAAAATTTAAAGTAATTTCTTTTTCCTGAAGTGTTTTGAACTGGTGCTTGTCCATTTGGAACTTGCTCGTGCCATTTTTGGACATACCATGCCAGATTCCAGCCGTCAAAAGGATGGACTGTTTTGTTATTTTCTTGTTCGTGCCCGGGACATATTCCGATAATCATTGCAGAAAATTTAGACCATTCATCAAGTTCATCTAATCTTTGGCACGGGGCTGCTGCTGGAATAAACCCGAAACCCCTCAATAAACTTGGATCTGGATTTCCACAAAAAGCATCTATGTATCTTGGTCCTAAGTTTAACCTATCTAAAACTGTTTCAAGAGGGAGAACAAAGCTATCTGGTTCGTGCAAGATTGCATAGCAGACATCTTTTACTGGAACTGACTGTGGTTCTGTATTCCATAATTCAGCTTGGTCTTTAGTTTCATCTGTCCAATCTGTTGGATTTTTTGGAGCATGGTGATGTGGGTTGTTTTCACCAATAAGTTTGTGGGTTGTTTGAGAAGGTCTATCTATGGATGTTGAGCTTTCATAAATAAAACTTGGCCTTAGTCTTTCTTCAGTTGTGTGAGCGCATCTTGTTCTTCCTGCTGTGTCAGTTATTTTTTTATTAGTTGCATGCTTTGGGTTTCTTGGACATCTGTCATACCTGATATGAGGCAATCTGAATTGCTCTGGAAGTTCTTCATCTGTCCAAATTAAATTATCTTTATTTAGATCCATCCAGTGCTGAATAAATTCTATTAAACCAGTTGTTCCTAAATCATACAT
Source organism: Candidatus Pacearchaeota archaeon (assembly GCA_002690445.1). Next base: position 7,403 of record NZER01000093.1, on the reverse strand, counting down.
TACATCTGTTGGAGAACCCCATCTTACATAATCTAAACACTCTCCGAGATATTCATTTTTCATTCTTTCTCCTTCTAAAAGAAATTTCATTCTATTTTTTATGCTTCCTTTTCTATTAATAAAAAATTTAAAAGTAGGGTCGAGTTTCCTTTTTATTCTTTCATCAAGCGTTGTTGCCATTGAAATATAATTAGATTTATGTTTTTAAGAATTTGTATGGTGTAGAAGACATTTTTATTCTAGGATTGCTTTCTTGTAAAACTTTTTGTTTTTCTTTTTAAAAAGCCAAACATAGAGTTTGGTATTTTTGTTTCTTGCGTTGCTAATAAACCCTTTATTAATCCTATAGCATCTTTGACATTTTTCTCTCTGTACATATGGATTCCAAAAATACCTTTAAAACTATCATCAAATTGAGGTTTTTGTAAGAACTCTAATTGCCTCTTCATTGAGCTTTTTAATTTTTCAATATTCCCTTTTAATAAGTGTTCTTTCAATTCTTCTTTACTGCAGGGCATTAGTGCAACTATATCTCTAATATCTGATAATCTTCCTGAATGAAACTTCATTGCTACGATTAACTCTCTCTTCGGTGTTAAAAACTCTGAATTATCTAGTTTTCTTTTTTCAGAGTTTTTCTTAATGTAATCAAAACTCCATGTGGAGTCTGTTGTTCTTGATACTAAACCATTAATTAAAAAATCTACATCTACTGCCAAACCTTTCATTTTCTTTTCAAACCGTTTGAATTTTTCTCCATATAATAATTCAACTTTTTTGTTATAGCTTAATGCGTATCCTTTTTTAATTAATAAATCTTCAAATTTTTTTAAATCTCTTTCTTGAATTACTATATCTAAATCAACTGAAAATCTTTTTTTGTAAGTTGAAATAGCATAACCCCCAACGACAATAAAATCTAGGTTCTGCTCTGATAGTAGATTTAATATTTTCATAACTTCTTTTTCTCTTCCTAATAATCCTTCTCTAGAATTTAACATTTTTCATAGTGCTTATTTCAGCATATTTTGCTTTTAATTTCAAATTATATAATGAATCTAATTGTTCTAAAATATTTTCTAAATATAATCTTTTACACCAAGAGACTAATTCTTTTAATGGCATTACTGGTAATCCGGCTTTTTTTTCTATTTTAAATTTCTTTTTGGGAGTTATACAGATTAAAGGTCTTTCCTTAATTATCCCTCTTTTTGAATAAGGGATTTTATTGTTTTCTAAAAAATTCTTTAATTTGTCTAAATCCTTTTCATAAACTTCTAAAAAATAAATTCTGTCAGAAAAATCTCCTGTTATATAGCTGCCTTTTGTCCAAATAGCTACTGCTGTACCTTTAATAAATCTTACTTTTAATTTTAAATTTTTGATTAATCTCCAGAAAATTGCGTCTTTTTCTATAACAGAAACAGCATTATCTAATTCTATAAATTTTTTGTAGATTAAATTTTTATTTATTTTTATTATTGTTTTATTTCCTTTTTCTATTAATTGCAATACATTATAGTTCTGCAAAGTTTTGACCCACTTATAGACTGCTGAATAAGCAAATCCGATTTTATTAGCCAAGCTAAGGATGCTCTCTCCATTTTTTACATTTTTTACTATTTTCATAGTTATTTCATTTAAGATGCTCATTATCTTTTAAAAGATAATGAGTTTATAAATCTTTTGGGTTATTCAAAACGGAAAATTTAAATGATATAATCTGCATAATATATTACAATGATGATTGATATGTAAAGGGAAACATAACATTTTCCTAAGCTGCTCATCAAGCTGGTTTGACCTTTTGGGAGATGGGGGAATATTTAGTAGAACAAGGGTTTAAATCAAGTTACTCTTTAGAAGATTTTGAAAAAGAAATGAAATTTTTAGAAAAATAATCTATTTTTCTTATTCTAAAACAGCTTTGATTCTTCTAACTCCAGCTGCACTTGATTCTTCTTTTTTGATTTTGAATTTGCCAAGCTGACCTGTTGACTTGACATGAGGGCCGGCACAGATTTCTGTGCTGATTTTTCCGATTTTGTAGACTTTGACTTTTTCGCCGTACTTAGATTCGAACACGCCTTGGGCTCCTGCCTTTTTTGCTTCACTGACTGTCATTTCTTCTACTTTTACTAGCAGGTCTTTTTTGATTTTGTCATTAACCCAGTCTTCTACTTTTTGCTGTTCTTTGTCTGTGAGTTTTCTGTCAAAATTAAAATCGAATCTTAGTCTTTCTGGAGTGATGTTGCTTCCTTTTTGAAAGATGTCTGGTTTTTTTAGAACCTCACGAAGAGCTTGGTTGAGCAGGTGGGTGGCGGTGTGGAGGCGGGTTGTTGCTTCTGAGTTGTCTGCTAGTCCTGATTTGAATTTGCCTTCTGCTGCTGTTCTGCTTAGTTTTTGGTGTTTTGCTAGTTCGTTTTCAAAACCTTTTTCATCTATTTTGATTTTCTTTTCTTGTGCTAATTCTTTTGTTATTTCTAATGGAAAGCCGTAGGACTGGAATAATAAGAATGCTTCTTTGCCTGAGATTTTTTTATTTTTGGACATTTTTTCAAATTCTCGCAACCCTTTTTCAAGTGTGTTGTCGAATCTTTCTTCTTCTTGATCTATAATCTTGAATATTTTTTCCTTGTTTTTTAATTCGGGGTAGTCATTATATATTTCGAAAACTTTTTCTGCAATGGGATTAATTAAATCTGTTCCGACAAATCCTAATTTTCTTAGGTTCATAATTGTACGCCTGATTAATCTCCTAAGAACATAACCTTGTTCTGTGTTGCTTGGAATTATGCCGTCGGCAATTATGAAAACCGCTGCTTTGATGTGGTCTGCGATTATTCGCATTGTTCTCTCGTTTCCTTTGTATTTTTTTCCGGACAGGTATTCTATTTCTTCTATTATTGGTTTGAATGCGTCGGTGAGATAATCATCTTCAAGGTTGTTTAGGATTGCAACGATTCTCTCTACTCCCCCCCCGAAGTCGATATTTTTTTGTTCTAGTTTTTTAAATTTCCCTTTCTCATTTTTGTTATATCCCATTAATACATCATTTCCTAATTCCACCCAATTATTGTCTTGTGGATCAAAAGCTTCAGGAGGTTTTTTATTGTTTAATTTCCAATAAAATATTTCTGTGTTTGGCCCGCAAGGTCCTGTTTTTCCTGCTGGCCCCCAAAAGTTTTCCTCTTTATTTAAAAATGCTATTCTTTTTTTTGGTATTCCCAGATCCAGCCAGGCTTGCTCTGATTCTGTATCTTTTGGCGCATCTTTATCTCCTTTGAAACAACTTGCTGCTAGTCTTTCAATAGGGACGCCGAGTATCTTTGTTATAAATTCAAGTGTGAATTCAACAGCTTCTTTTTTCCAGTAATCGCCAAGAGACCAGTGGCCGAGCATTTCAAAGAAGGTGTGGTGATATGTATCTCCGATGTTTTCAAAATCAACTGTTCTTATGCACTTCTGATTATTTACTAATCTCTTACCTAGGGGATGTTTTTCTCCTAAAAGATTTGGAACAAGCGGCTGCATTCCTGCTGTTGTGAAAAGAACTGTTGGGTCGTTTTCTGGTATGAGACTTGAATTCGGAATTTGCTTGTGGTCTTTTGACTTGAAGAAGTCAATGTATTTTTTTATGAGTTGTTTTCTTGTTATTTTCATGGTAGAAGTAGTTAATTGGGATTTAAAAATTTAGGCATTCAACTGCTTTAGCTTTTCCTGGATTCCCTGCAATTCTAAATCAACTGAATCTGGTTCTCCGGGTTCTTCTATGATTGAAATTTCTGTGGGTGGTTTTTCTGGGGCTTTTGGTTTATGGGGATGGTTTATTTTTACTGACTTTGGGATGGCTGCTGTTGGAATTGAATCTTCAAGTATTTCCATGTCTTCTTTAATAGAATCAAAAAGTTCGTGCATTCTTGTTTTGAGATTTTTTTCCTGCTGTAAAAATTGGTTTAAATTCCTGAGATGTTTGACTGAATTAAGCAGGTCTATTTGGCTTGCGAGAATATTTGATTTGCCTTTTTTATATTCTTCTCTATTTATTGACATGTAAATTTCTTCTTTGGTTGCCATGTACTTTTAAAGTTGGTCAAAAATATTTGAATCGATTTCAGCTAGACGTGATTTGAGTTTTTCTAAATCTTCTGTCCAGTCAGAGATTTCTGTTTCTTCTTTTTCTTTGACACTTTTTACTTTTTTTAGAACTTTTTCGATTTCTTTGATTTTTAATTTTATTTTTTTGAAATCTTTTTGTGCACTTTGGAATTTATCAATCCTTACGTAAATGGGTCCTGTTTCTTTTGGTATGTTTTCCTGCATTGACATGGATTGCGGTAACTCTTTGGTTCTTGATTCATGCATTGGTAAGGACTGATGTAACTCTATTGTTTTTGGTGTCTCTTCTTTTGGTTCAGGTAGTGTGGGAATTTCTGGGTGATGTTCTGTCTGAGTTGGGATTGGAGGAATCTCAGGACGGTGGTCTGTCTGAGTTGGGATTGGAGGGATTTGGGGAGAGGGTATGGGGGGGTTTGGAATAGGACTTTCTATTTCGTTGTGGGAGCCGCCTTGCGGCGGCTCCACAACCACCTCATTATCCTCAGGAGTTTGATTATCAGAAACTGCATGTTTGACTATTTCACGATTTATATTTTCATTTTTTTTGCCCACAGGAAAAGAAGGTAATTCTGGTAAATCTTTTTTTTCAGGAATCTCTGGAGCTGAGGGAGAAGGTAATTGCGGCAGGGAGGGGGCAGGCGGAATTTCCGGCACTTCTTCTTTTTTACTAAATAGACCCATGTTAATCCTTATTAAATTCTTCTTTTATAGGTTTATATTAACTTTATAATTACGACAAATGAAATAAAAAGGTATTTAAAAGAGACACATCATGGGTAATTATGCAAATTAAACTTCTCCATAATCTTGTTGAGGAATTGGCTGGTGTTGATACTGGCAGGATAGTTGATATTCTTTTTAATAAAAAAGATGTGAATGAATTTCTGATTGCGAAAAAAATGGAGTTGACGATTAATCAGGTTCGGAATATTCTTTATAAACTTTCAGCTGACGGGCTTGTGACGTTTATTCGGAAGAAAGACAAGCGAAAAGGGTGGTATATTTATTACTGGACTCTTAAAACTGAGAAGTGTCTTGTTAAATTGGAGCAGTCACTTATTAGTAAAATTGCAGATTTAGAATCGCTTTTGGAGAGCAGGGAGACAAAGAGATTTTATGTTTGCAAGGCGTGTGATATTGAGGTGAGTGAGGAGACAGCACTTGAGAATGGGTTTACTTGCGAGGAATGTGCTGAAGTTTATGCGTTGCAGGATAATGCTCAATCAATAAAAGAGACAAAAGCGCAGATTCTCCGAAGGGAGAGAGAGTTGAAATTGATTAATGAAGAATTAGGAAGCTTAAGAGAAAAAGAAGAAAAGAAGAAAGCGAGGCAAGAAAAAAAGCTTGAGGAAGAGACAAAGAAAAAACCTAAGAAGAAGGTAAGGAAGAAATTTGGAGGAAAGAAAAAGGCAAGGGGGAAGAAGAATGGCGGGGGGCATGGTAAGGTGAAGAAGAAGGGCAGGAAAGTTGCAAGGAAGGTTGTGAAGAAGGGTGGAGGAAAGGGTGGGAATAAGAAAGTGGGAAAGAAACCTCAGAAAAAAGGAAAGAAAAAGAAACCTTGGATAAGGTGGAAAAAGAAAACTTCTAAAAAGAAGTAGATTTAAATAATTAGAAAATTTATAAGAACATGGTGCGGAAAATTTTAGCAACTTATACAGGGTGGTTGATTTTGGTTAATGTTATTGCTTTTGTTGGGTTTTTGGTTTTGATTAGTTCTATTGGTGAGGATACAGCTGTTTCGTGGCTTGCGATTCAGCCGGCTGCGATTTTATCTGGGAAATATATTTGGACTTTTATTACAAGTATGTTTATGCATGCAGGGCTTGGGCATTTGTTTGTGAATATGCTTTCGCTGGTTTTTATTGGAAGTTTTGTTGAAAGGTTAGTTGGTAAGAGAAGATTTTTAGGTTTATATTTTGGGGCGGGGTTGTTTGCTGGGCTGTTTTTTGTTTTGGTGGCGTTGGTAACTCAAACTGATTTGAATATTTATGCAGTTGGAGCGAGTGGGGCGATTTTTGGGCTGGGGGGGCTGTTGGCTGTTTTGACTCCTCGGCTTCCTGTTTTGGTTTTTTTTATTATTCCGATGCCAATGTGGCTGGCTATGGTTTTTTTAATGGTTGGTATATGGGCAATTTCGCTTGCAGCAGATCTTCCGATTGGCAATGTTGCGCACTTGGGGGGGCTGGTGGTGGGGCTGGGGTATGGGTTTTATTTAAAGAGAAAATATCCGCGGAAAACAAAGATGATAAGCAGGTATTTTTCAAAGTGAGAGTAAGAGGTAATAAAAATGAAAAAAAGAGGTTGGAGTTTATTGTCAGTTGTCACATTGATTATTATAATTTTGCTTGTAATCTACCTAATTAAAAAACTTTATTTTGGGGGTTGAAACTGGACTGGATTGACTCTATTTTGATTTTATTTGGGCTGTTTATTGCTTATCAACTTTTAAGGGCGATTCTTGGGGGGAGTTGGCAGACCGAAGGTTTAATAATCGCGCTTTTAGTTTTTAATTTAGGCTTGACATGGAAATTAAGTTTAAATGTGATGAAGTCGAACATGAAATTTGAAAGGCACATAGGGTGGCATAAAGCAAGAGATAATAAAAAATGAAAAAAGAGAAAAACTTTTGGGTGAGAAATTATAGGGCGTGCTGGGAATTTTTAAAAGAAAGCTCGGACTATCATATTGCGGCGCTGGGGATTTTTTGTGTTTTTATTATTATTGGGTTTGCTTTTCCGATTTTTTTTCAGGAGCAAATTTTTGCGTTTATGCAGGAGCTTTTGTCTACTATAGAGAATTTTAATGTTTCTGAACTAACAAGTTTTATTTTTTTTAATAATATAAAAACTGCTTTTTTTGCAATGGTGCTGGGAATTTTTGTGGTTTTTCCAGCTGGTGCAATGGTTGTGAATGGCTACTTGCTGGGTTTTGTGGCACGGTTTGCTGTTGATGAGGCAGGGAGCATTTTGGTTTTGTGGAAACTGGTGCCGCACGGGATTTTTGAGCTGCCCGCTGTTATTTTGTCAGTTGGGCTTGGGTTGAAGATTGGGGTGGAGATTTGGAGGAAAAATTCTTGGAAGATTTTGAAAAGAAACTTCAAGGAAGGGCTGAGATTTTTTATTTTTGTGATTTTTCCGTTGCTGTTGGTAGCGGCGGTTATTGAGGGGTTTTTGATTTGGGGGTTGGGTTAGTAGGAATCAGAAAATGTATGCCCTCGCAAAATCTCCTCACAATTCACTCTTGTCTGTTTTGTGATATCCTCTAAGACAATGGCAAAAACCTCC
>NZER01000092.1 GCA_002690445.1 Candidatus Pacearchaeota archaeon | reverse complement strand
TGTTTTAAGTGCTGGGGAAGTTAGGCAGGAATATGGGGGGGATGTGCCTCCTGTTGAAGAACCTGTGGAAGAGGAGCCAGTTGATAATGAAACAGGATGTGTTGATATTGATGGAGATGGTTTTAATGTGACTAGTGGTTGCGGTTTGGTAGATTGTAATGATGCAATTTTTTTGGTAAATCCTGGAGTGTCAGAGATTTGCAATGATAGTATAGATAATAATTGCAATGGTCAGATTGATGAAAATTGTACTGGGCTTCCTGAACCTGAGCCAGCGCCTAAACCAGGAATTGAGGGGTTGTTGATGGGGTATGAATTTGAAGGTAATGTAAATGACTCTGTTGGGAATAATCATGGAGTGAATTATGGTGGAAATTTTGTGAATTCTGGAAAGGTTGGATTTGGAAAAGCAATTAATCTTGGTGGGGGTGATTATGTTAATGTGGTTAATTTTAGTGATTCAAATTCGTGGACAATAAGTGCGTGGATTAAGACTATAGGTGCAGTTACATCTTGGACTGGTTTAGTTGAGCAGATAGATGGTTCTAGTAAGAGAAGGGGGATACATTTGGATCCTAAGGGAAAGCCGTATATTATTTATGGGAATGATAGGTATAGGGTGGCTGGTGCAGAGGTAGATGATGGGGAGTGGCATCAGATTGTTGGGACTTATGATTCTGAAACTGGTGTTCCGAGATTATTTGTAGATGACAAAGAAGTTGGGTTGGGTGGTGTTGGGGCTGCGTCGCATTATGATATTGCCTTAGAAATAGTTATTGGGTGTTTGGGATCTAAGAAAGCAAGATATTGTTTAAATGGGATGATTGATAATGTTGAAGTTGCAGGTTATGGGTTGAGTGAGATTGCTATGGCAAGAGTGTCGGGAGCTGCTGAAAATACTGATTGGTGTAATGATGCAGATATAAATAAAGATACAAAAGTTGATTCTGCAGACTTGGCTGTGTGGCAGCAGGAATATTCACCAATGGCAGGAAGTTGTGGTGAGAGTAATTCTTGGTGTAATGGTGCAGATATAAATCAAGATACAAAAGTTGATTCTGCAGACTTGGCTGTGTGGCAGCAGGAGTATTCTCCGTTGGAGGGGGGGTGTGGTGGGGGGGTGGATTGGGATGTTGTTGTGTCTGTTGCGACTTTGAAAGATGAATATGCTGTTGGGGAAAAGATTGAATTGACTGATCCTCCAGAGGTGGGGGATGTGGGGGTTATGTTGAGTAGTTTTGATCAGGAGGAGGTGGTGGAGAATATTGCTCAACAGCAGGAAGTGTCAGAATATGATGGTTATATTATTCAGTTAAAAGAAGAGCCAATTTTGAAAAAAAGAAATAAGGAGGCAGATTATATTGAAGATGTGCGGAAGAAGTCGGAAAATGTTTTGTATAAATATACAATTGGGGTGTATACTAACTTTCGTGCTAATGCTAAAGAGGGAAGTCTTGATGCAACTTTGAAAAAGCAGGAGCAAGAGATAATTAAGGAGCAGGAAACAGCAAAGACAAAGATTTTGAGTAAATTAAAAGAAAGAAGAGCAGGGATTACAGGGCAGGCAGTTGGAGGTATTGGAGATGAGTTGGAGATTGAAAGGGAATTTACTAAGATATTAAATGGTTTTGCTTTGAATGTGAGTGATGAAGAGGCGCAGGAAATTAAAAAATTGCCAGAAGTTGAAGATGTTTATCCTAATTATAGGGTTTATTCAAATTTGATGGATTCTGTTCCGCTGATTCAGAATGGGATTGAGGCAGGGCAGGTAGATGAAGATGGTAATGATTGTTCTGTTTCTGGAAAGCAGTGTTTGACAGGGGAGGGAGTTAGTATTGCGGTTATTGATACTGGGATTGATTTTGTTACTCATGAGGATTTGGGAGGGGATGGGTCACGATTATTATTTAATGGAGGGCAGATAAATACTGATCTTCAAGCAGATCATCCTGCAATATATGGGGATAAGATCGTTTGGAGTGATAAGAGAAATGGGAATTTTGACATTTACATGTATGATTTGTCTACAGGTGAAGAGACCCTGATAGTAACTGCTTCTGGTGACCAGATTTATCCAGATATTTATGGGGATAAAATAGTTTGGGAAGATACTAGAAATAGTGACAATGACATTTACATGTATGATTTGTCTACAGGTGAAGAGACTAGGATAACAAATGCTGCAGGTCATCAAGGGTTGCCAGCAATATATGAAAATAAAATAGTTTGGGGGACTCGCGTGTCTTTTTCTTTTGATGAATATGTTGATGTTTATGTATATGACTTATCAACTGGAGAGGAAACATTGTTGACGACAAATTCTGATGCCTGGATGTATCCGAAGATATATGAAAATAAAATAGTTTGGGCAGATGTTAGGGATGGTTATTGGGGAGATATCTATATGTATGACTTAGAAACACGACAAGAAACACCTGTGATAATTGAATCCGGGTATGATCTTCATCCAGATATTTATGGGGATAAAATAGTTTGGACAAGCAAGAGAGAAGAGAATTTTGATATTTATCTGTATGACTTAGAAACACGACAAGAAACTCGGATAACAACAAATTCTAAAGTTCAATTATTTCCGGAGATATATGAAAATAAAATAGTTTGGATGGATGAAAGAAATGGATATTTAGATTATGATATTTATCTGTATGATTTGTCTACAGGTGCAGAAACTAGGATAAGTTGTCGCCCCGGACTAGGAGAATATGGGCCAAAGATATATGGTAATAGAATAGTTTGGTGGCGAGAAGGGTTAAGGGGGGCTAGTTTATTGGATAGTATATGGCTGTTTGATTTATCTTCTGATGAAAATTATTGTGAACTTCCTTTGCCTGAATTTCCGACTTCTAAGGTAGTTGGTGGCTATGATTTTGTTAATGATGATGATTATCCATTAGATGACCAGGGTCATGGGACCCATGTTGCAGGAATTGCTGCTGGGAATGGGGTTTTAAAGGGTGTTGCTCCTGATGCTGAATTGTATGCTTATAAGGTTTTAAATTCAGGGGGAAGTGGTTCGTTTGTAGATATTATTGCTGCTATTGAAATGGCAACAGATCCTGATGGTGATAATGATTTTTCAGATCATGTTGATATTATTAGTCTGAGTCTTGGTGCGTCATGTGATGGATATGATGAAGATTGTGGTCCTGATGACCTTGTGAGTCAGGCAGTTGATGATGCTGTTGATCTTGGTGTTATTGCAGTTATATCTGCTGGAAATTCTGGTCCAAATGAAGGAACAATTGGTAGTCCAGGAACTGCAAGAAAGGCAATTACTGTTGGTGCTACTTATAAACAGGATTATGGGTATATTGAATGGAGAGATTGTACAGATGAGAATGCTAGGGAAGATGATATAGTGTGTTTTAGTTCGAGAGGGCCTGTTGTAGGGGATGGTTTTAATTTAGTTAAGCCAGATGTTGTTGCTCCAGGAGCAAAAATTTGTTCTGCACAATATGATTCTGTTTGGGCCAGTAGGCAGTGTTTTGATGATAAACATGTTGCTATATCTGGAACTTCGATGGCTGCTCCTCATGTGTCTGGAGTTGTTGCTTTGTTAAAGCAGGTGCATCCGGATTGGAGTCCGCAAGATATTAAAGATGCTTTGCAGAGCACTGCTGTGAATTTGGGATTGGGTGAGAATATTCAGGGCAGGGGGAGGATTGATGTAGTTAGGGTACTTGGATCGGCATTGCGGGAGGATTGCAGGATTGTGGGTGATGAAGATAGTAATGGGCTGGCAGATTGTGAAGATTCAAGATGTGTTGAAGGGACTTATTGTAATTTAGAAAATACAAAAACATGTCAGGCAGGAGTTTGTGAATTTATGGAAAAGGAGTGTGGGAATAATGTGCGTGAGGGGGTGGAGGAGTGTGATGGGAGTGATGATTCTGCATGCTTAGAAGGATGCAGTGGGGATTGTACTTGTTTGTCAGGATTAAGACCGCAGTCTAAGATTGTGAATGAAGGTAGTGTGGAGGTTATAGGTGATTTGGTAATGAAAGTTCAGAAGGGTGTTGGTGGGGGGTGGCAGGATTATGATGAAGTCGGAGTGTATAATAAAGCTGTTACAGTTCCAGCAAATGGGTTAATTAAGCTTGATGTTGGGGACCCTGATCAGGGATTTGTTGGTTGGAATAATCTTAATGTTGTTATTAATGAGGTTGGGGAGTATAGGGTTTATGTGGAGTTTGGGGGGGAGAGTGCGAGTTGGGAGTTTGCGGTTGTTGAGTAGTTTTATTGAAAACCTAAATATTTAAATAATGTATATACATGTCTATACTATGAAAATTACTAAGACGGTTGTAGAAATTGGGAATGGTGCTGCTGTTTATGTTCCTCGGGAATATAGGGGCAGGGAGGTTGTTGTTATGATTCCTGAAGGTATTGAAGAGATAAGGAAAGATATACTTAGCAGATTAATTGCATTTATGCCGAATATCTTAGGAGTTTACCTTTATGGAAGTTATGCTAGGGGGGAGGAAGGTGCAGGCTCGGATATAGATATTTTGATTATTACTAAGGAGAAGGATAAAAAAATTAAAGGAATATTGAGGGTTGAAGATGCATTTAGTGATGTGGATGTTAGAGTTTTGACATTAGAAGAAGTTAGGAAGAGTATAAAAAATTTTCCTGCTCTTATGCTGCCTATATTAAAAGAGTCTAAGGCTTTTTTAAATTCTGCTTTAGTAGATGAATTAAAAGATTCGGAATTTGATGTTAGGAAATTTAGGTGGCATTTTCAGGATGTAAAGAGAATTTTAGGAATAATAAAGACTTTTGTTGAGATAGATGATAAAGATATTTCTCCTTCGCATATTTATTCATTGATAATGAGGATTCGGATTTGTTATATGATTGAGAGTTTATTGGAGAATAAATCTTTTAGTAACAAAGCTGTGAAAAGTGTTTTGTTAGGTTATGGATTAGATAGGGAAAGTTATGAGAGGTTTGATTTTATTTATAAAAGAGTGAGAGAGGATAAGAATGTAAGGGAAAAAATAGATAAAAAAGAAATTTTAAAGTTGGTGGGAATTTTAACTGATTACTCTAAGGAGATTGAAAGAGAGGTACAAAGATATGGCAAAAAGAAAGAAAAGACTGGAAAAAGGAATTGAGTCTTTGAGGAAGCAGGTAGAGATTCATGAGAAAAAGCTGGCAGATGCTAAAGAGATGGGTGCAGAAGAGCTTGTGACTTATTTAGAAAAAGATCTAAGGAGACTTGAACATGAGAAAGAGAAAAAAGAAGATCAATTAGGATAATTTATAAATGCAGATGTGCATTAATTATAAAGATGGTGAATAAAGTTGTTTTGAATTATTTGAAAAAGTATAAAGGTAAATATGATATTTTGGATTTGAAAAAGAAACTTTTGGCATCTGGTTATCCGAAGAAGGATGTGCAGGAGGCAGTGAGGTTGGTGACGTTGAAAGAGGTGCCGGAAGTTGTTGATAAAAAGAAGGCAGGTGTTAAGAAGCAGGCATTTGTTAGGAAAGAAAGGGATGTTATTAAAAAAGATGAGGGGGCTGTGAGAAAGGAAATGCCACTTCGTAAAGAGGTTGTTGAGGGAAAAAGACAGGCTGTGAAGTCAGGAGTTCCTCGTCGAGGGTTTAAGTGGATGAAGCTGGCTGGAATTTTAGGTTTGGTTTTGCTGGTTCTGAGTTTGGTGAGTGTGGTTTTGAGTTTGGTGTCTGTTGATATTCCAGTAGATAATGCAATTGTTTCGATTATTATTTCAGTTGTGTTTTTTCTTGTGGTTTTGTTTTTCTTTTTTGGATTTGTGAAGTTGGGGAAGCATACAAGTTGTAAGTTGTTGAAGTTTTCGTCGTGGGTTTTGTTTGGTTTGATTATTCTTGGTTTTATTTTGATGATAGTTTCAATTGTTCTTTCGTTTACATCTATGAATTCAGCTGTTTTGGCTGGTTTGACTGGGAGGGCTGTTGATGTGAATATGATGGGTGGGATGGAGGGGACAGATGGGTTTGGGGGGTTGGATATATCTTCTTTGGACTTAGGAATAGATAGTTTATTTTCGGCAACTGGGATAATTGCTCTTGTTATTTTTGTTTTTATTATTGTTGTGTTATTTTTGTTTTATATTTCTCTGTTAAAAATTCGGGAACAGGTCAAGTTTGCTAAGATTTCAGGGATTTTAGGTTTGGTTTTAATGATAGGTTCTGTTCTTCTTTTTGGTGGTTTTTTAGTTATGATTTTTTTGAATCCTCTTGGGATTCTTGCTATTATTTTGAATCCGATGTATTCTATGATTTTAATGATTGTGAGTCTTGTTTTTGGAGTTGTGAGTTTGGCGCTTTTGTTGTTTAAGTCTTTGATGTTGTTTAATGCTTCTAAGAAGTTTGAGGGGTGATTTGGTAGGGAGGGTGGTTGAGATGGGGGGGATATAAAATAGGAGGAGTTTAGTTAGAATATGGAAGAGAAAGTAGAAAAATGGGATAAAAAGCATTATAGTCCGGGTCTTAATTTGATTATTAAATTTTTTCTTATTCCTGCTTTGATAATTGTAATTATTGGCAGTTGGTTTTTTACAGAAGCACCTATTTTGACAAAGGCTATAATGACAATTGTTATATTAGTTTTTGGAGTGGTGGCATATTATTGGACAAAGAAGTGGCATAAACCAATTGTTAAGGGGATGTTGCGAGCTGGTGTAAGGAAATAATAGATATTAAGGGAGATAATATTTTTAATTAGAGTTAAGGGAAATTTTAATTATCCTAATTTGACGGCAGTACCATAAGCTAACATTTCGGCTGCGCCGGTCATTATCATTGAGGTTGCAAATCTTATGTTGATAACTGCATCTGCGTCGAGGTCGACAGCTTGGTTTATCATTCTGTTTAGAGCTTCTTCTCGTGCTTTTGTTGTCATTTCTGTATAAGATTTTATTTCTCCGCCGACAATGTTTTTGAAACCAGCTGCAATGTCCCGTCCCATGTGCCGTGCTCTTATTGTGTTTCCTTTTACAACTCCGAGGATTTTGGCAACTTTCTTGCCTGGAATTTCAGATGTTGTGGTTGTTATGATTTCTGTCATTTTATTTTTTGGTTTTTTGAGGTTTTAAATCTTTTCTTTCTTCAATTTGGTTTTCTGCTTTTTCAAATGCGAGGAGGAGGATGCCTATTGTTAGGTTTATGGCAAAGGCAAGGATGCTTTTTGCAAAGATGAGCAAAAAGATGCTGAATGTGATAAATGCAACTCCGGCTATTAGTCTTAGGGGATCCATGTTGTTTTAGGTTTTTGGGGTTAATAAGTTTTTAGAAATGGGTGTTTTTTTGGGTTGGGGGGGTTGGGTTGAGTTTTAGTTTATCCAGTTTCTGATTTCAGGTATTTGTTCTTCAATAAAATTAATAATTTCTTTTTTAAATTTAGGATTTAGAGATATGCCAATATAATTAGATTTCTTTTTTATAATTAACCATCCTGAATTTTCTAGTTCTTTTGTTATCTTTTTTAGGTTTGGAAATCTTTTAAAGTGTTCGAGTCTGTCGTACCTTGCTCCCCAGTTTTTTTTAGAATAGGCAAGTTTAAACATAAGTTGAGCTTTTTCTTTTTTCATTAAGATCTTAGCAAAAGATGTTATTTAAATGTTTCTGCTTTTGATAGTTTAAACATCTATTAGAGAAAGTTTTATAAAGGTGCTTGTGTGTGTGTCTGTATGAAAACTGAAGAGAATAAATCAGCATTTTTAGAATATTTTGGAGATACACCTAAATTGAGATTTTTGGATTTTTTAATTGGAAATCATTTTTTTGATTTTAATATGACTGATATGGCGAAGGAATCGAGTATTAGTTATAATTCCCTTAAAAGTTTTTTTGCAGAATTTTTGGAAAAAGGAATAATTATCAAAACAAGAAGGGTTGGGAAGTCTGATATGTATAAATTGAATATGGATAATGCTATTGCTCAGAATTTTTTGAAGTTTGCTTGGTTTTTGACAAAACAGGATTTAGGAATAGAGAGTCAGGAAGGTGTTTCAGTAGTTCAGAAGCCTATTTCTTCGATTTGATTGAGGGTGTTGATGCTTGAAATTTAGAAAGGCAGATAAAATAAAATAGTTGGGATGAGAAGGGCGCCCATGAGAAATCCACGGCGGATTCTTGAGTAGATGCAGAGGAGACCGAGAAGTGTGGCAGATATTAAGATGAGCAGGCCGGTGAATTTTGTGGAGAGGGTGATGATTAGGGTTAGGAATAAGAGGATTGTTTTAGATATTTTTGAGTAGTTGATTTTGTGAATGTTTTTGGCAAAGATTTTTGATATTTTGATTGTGAGGGGGATGCAGATTATGGTTGAGATTATGATTGTGAGAAAGATGGGAATGAGGTGAGCGGGTGTGAGCTGGATAGTTTGTTGGATAAAGTTTGCTGCGCCTGTTCGTGATTTGTTTATTATATATAGTGTTAGGAAGGATGTGGACATGACAAGGGTGTTGATGCTTCCGAGTAAGATGAGAAATTGTTTGCGGGAAAGAGTTGTGATTTCTGAACTGATTATAGCTGACTGAGATGAGCCAAGCCCGGGGAGAAAGGAGAAGATGGGGGAGACAAGAGTGGTGGCGATGATTGGTTTGATAAGTTCTTTTTTTGGGAGGAGAAGTTTTCCTATTTTTTGTTTTGGGATTTGGTGATTTTGGGAAATTGAGTAGATGAGCGTGGAGAAGCCGAAGAGGCCGGTGAGGAGGGGTTGGGTTATGTTTAAGTTTAGTGAGGCAATTCCGAGGAAGCCGGCTAAGATGAAGATTAGGAATGCCCAGAATTTTGATTGTTTTTCTTTTGAAAGCAGGAAGATGGAGATGGAGATTAGGAGGAATGCCATTATTTTTTGAATAGTGGGATAGATTTTTGGAATTGCAAGAATGAAGATTGGGGTTATTAGGATGAGGATGGGGATGGCTATTGCTGAGCCGACTAGGGTGAGAAGGACTGCTTGGTGCCCGCGTCCTTTGAGGAGAAAGCGGTGGCCGGGCATTGTTGATAGTGCTGTGTCTTCGTCTGGGGCGCCGAGGTAGATTGACGGGATGAAGTCTAGAAAGGTGTGGGTGGTTGCCATAGCTACGACAAATATGATTAAGATGATTGGGGGAAAGAGTGTGATAAGGGGGAGGGAGAGGAGGATGGCGGCTATGAGGTTTATGTGTATGCCGGGGAGGAGTCCGGTAATTGTGCCTGCGAGGATTCCGAGGGTGATGGGGAGGAGGAGTTGGATCATGGTTCAGTAACATATATAAATAATAAAAATCTAATGGATGTATAAAAGGAGGTAAAATGATAGGTTTAATTTTAGAGACAGCGTCTATGGTTGGTAGTGATGCTGCGCTTGCAGGAGGAGTGGTTGGATTTTTTCTCCTTCTTTTTGGGTTGATGATG
>NZER01000091.1 GCA_002690445.1 Candidatus Pacearchaeota archaeon | reverse complement strand
CTTCCGGCACAGGTACGGGAACTGTGGACAGCCTATCAAGATGGTCGCCCGAAGCATGAGATCGGGCAATCCGCCCGTGTTTTGCGTAAGGGACTCGTAGAGGCTTCTGCCGCTGTTCGCGTGGGTGCCCCTGGCACCTATCAGAGGTCGTCCGCGCCATGGAACGGCTACGGAGCTGGCGAGGCGGCCATCGTTGCCTCGGCAACCAGGCGAGGCGTCGAGTGGCCCCTCTCCGCGCCCAAGGCCCCAACGAACGCCCTCAAGAAAATCGCGGTGACCCTCGGAGCCTATCTCCTGGTCGTGTCCCTGTGGAAGGCTGGGAGCCGACGACCGCGCTAACCATTTAGAATGAATCCAAGGGAGAGTCCAAATGCCGAACTATAGAACAACACAACCCATCGGGTTCCGCTCGATGATGGCCGGCTACGGCGACCTCGGAATCCCCAGGTTCGGGGGGCGCCGGTTCGGTCCCGTACGGTTCGGGCACCGGTTCCGAGGCGGTCCCAGGGGCGTCTCTCGGATGTCCTTCTCGCCGTCGGCATTCGCGCCAAGTTCCGTCTCGAGAGCCATCGCTCCCCCCGGCATGATCAGCGCCTTCCGAGGGCGACGTCGCCGTCGGTTCGGGCGCCGGTTCCAGCAGCAGCAGCAGCAGCAGCAGCAGCAGCAAGGACAGGGGGCCGACCCTCAACGCCTTCTCGCCCGGTTCCAACGGCTGCTGTCACGAGCCCAGCAGCGAGGATTTCGGCACTGGCGCGTCCGGGGCAGGCGCGGACGGATGATCAGCCGCATTTCGCGCCGTCCGCACCGTCCAACCCGGCTCGGCCGCAAGATCGCCCAGGTCGGTCGCCGCTTGCGTCGCATGGGGTACGGGAGTCAGGCGAAGCAGATGAGGCTCCAGATATTCGGGCAAGCCCAGCCCGGGGGACGGCGCGGTGGCGGAATGATGCAACAGGGCGGCCAGCAGTTTTCCCAGGGCTACTCGGC
The DNA here is from genome assembly GCA_002690445.1 of Candidatus Pacearchaeota archaeon. Next base: position 47,698 of record NZER01000091.1, on the reverse strand, counting down.
CATGGGTCTCGGACAAACCACTACCGCCGCCATCTTGTAGGGCCGATTTTTGGGCTCCAAGGCGCCACCTTTCCAGGGACGGGACCTCGTTGAAAAGGTCCTCGTCACCCTGGCGGTGTGGGTCGTATTCCAGGCGGCGCTTTCCCGGAAGATTCACGTAAAGGGGTGACCGCTCGCGGTACCCGCGATCCGGGACGTGTTACAGTTGTGGCACGGAGCTGCGATGCCCCTGGTACACCTACCCCTTCGGGTTCCGCTCAGACTAAAAGACGAGCTTACTCGACAGGCGGAACTGGAGGGAATGGGGCGCGGGCAATACGCCCGCTTTCTGCTCCGGGTCGGGATAGAGGAACGCCGGAATCGGCCCGCGCCCTCGGGCAACCGGGAAGCGGGAGCCCGGCCCAATGGAGGTACGACAAATGGAGGTTGAACGCATCCCCAGCCCCACGCCGCTCTTTGAGCGCCTCGGGGACCAGGCCGCCGCGCTCTTGCTCGAGAGCCTCGGAGTGGTGTTCAAGATCGGCCCCGCCGGCATCCAGCTGCGGAACGGCGTCAGGGGGCGCCTCACCAAGCCCCCCGCCGAAAGCCTCGCGGACGCCGTACAGGACTTCATCGAACAGGGGCCGCTCGGCATGGTCTCGGCTTTCGTTCCCGAGCTGATGGCGTGCGCGGCGATGAGCCTATCCGACGACCCCTTCGACGAGGTTCTCGCCGCGTGCCAGGACGCGCTACTTGATGCCCAGGTTTTGGCGGATGCCAGGGCCGCGCCCGAAGACGACCCGCTACCCGACCATCGAAAAGTCATTTCCTTCCCTCGGAGTCCGACATGAGTTTTAGCTTTCCGCGGGGCACGATTGCCCTGATCGACCCTTCCAAGTTCGACCGCATTCGGCGGTTTCCAGAGTGCCAGTCTCGGTTTTTCTGCGAAATCGGAGGGCGCGATGCCGACCTTTGCGTTTCCTCGCTCCCGCCCGACACTTCGCGGGATGCCGAACAGCTCCCCGATGGAAAGTGGCGGATTGCCCAGCCCACTGCACGGCAGGCCGGAATGCTCGCCCAGATGGCGGAAAAGTGGGAGGCTTCGGCGCCGGAGGCCCGCTCCATCGTCGCTCACCCTGTTTCACTCGACCATTCGGCCCAGCAGGCCATTGATATCGGCCGGGTCGGCGGGATCGGCCAGTTCGACAGCGGCGTCGCCTTCGGCGGCGGACCTTGGGCGCTCACCTATTCGACAAACGACCAAGGCGAGGTGATCGAGGTAGTCCTGCGCTCCGGCGCCGTCCGGCCCAAACCGGAGCCGGTCGCTCCTACAGCTCCCGCGGACCCCGAACCGGAGCCGGCCCCCGTCGAAACAGCCCCGGAGCCGGAGCCGGAGCCCGTCGCCAAGAGGACCCTGCCGCCCAAGCCCCAGCCCCGAGGCCGACCAAAGGGCACCGCGCGGCGGCGGCCGTCCCCGAAAAAGAAATGAAGGGGAGCGCCCCATCGTTCTCCGGCCTGGAGGCGACCGAGACTCTCGAGCTGCCGCCGTCGTTTCTGCCGTTCGCCCCGATTAACTATCGCTTCCCGCCCGGAGCCCGGCCGCTTGTGCTTTTCGGGGGGGTCCGTTCGTTGCGAACGGGGGAGCCTATCGGCTCCATCGTCGAGCTGTGGCATCAGGTCGAATTGGAACCGGACCGATGGGGATTCGCGCAGGGACGGTGGGCCGAACCCACCGACTGGCGCGGCCGTCTCCGTGCACCTGTGCAGGGGACATTCGCCTTCGTTCTGGCCCATCCGGGGTCCGACGGGGTGGTGCGCCCGGTTTTCGCGCGGATTAGCGCGCCGGGCTACCGGACGCTGGTGACGAATGTCGAGGCAGAGCCCTGGTCGGACAGGACCAGCCTCGACGTGGTTCTCGAGCCGGAGCCCCCTTCCACTTGAGATCCGCCGGGTCCTCTCACCCGAGTGGCGCGCTCTCGTTATACTGAGCGTGGAGGTCCGATGGATCAGGGAATCGGAGAGGCCGGATACGGGATTGCTGAACTCGGAGACGGCGGTGAATACGCGGACATCGGGTGTCCAGAGACCCAGGTCACCGGCATCGGGGCGCTCCCTGGTCTTCCGAAGCTCCCCGCCTTCACCGGAGATTTCGCCCGGACCTTCCGGTTCGGAGTCATTGACAACTCGGTTCTGGTGCTCGCGGCGATGTTCGGAATTTCGCTCGAAGACTGGATCGCGGAAAAGGTGGGCGTCCCCGGCTACGGGGTTTTGGTGGGAGCGACTGTGGGAAACGCCGTCTCGGATGGGCTCGCCGGAATTCCCGAAGGCCGCGATGCCGCGTTCGGCTACTTCACCGGGGCGCTCTTGCCCGTCATTCCGATTGTTGTCGCGATGGGGATGCGCCAGGAAGCCCGAGGCACAACCGGGAACGTCCTCAAAGCCATCAGCGCCGCGATGCTGGTGGGCGCGTTCTTACGCAAACGGGGGACGTAGGGGGTGGCGACACAGGACCAAATCGACTCCGCCTATTTCGACTTAGTGGAGGCCGACGAACAGGACTTCGGGCCCGTCACTGTCGAGCACTTCGGAGCCTATCCGCCGGAACAAGGGCTGATCCCGTTGGCCGCCTATTCGGCACTATCAAAGGCCGGGTTGGCCGAAAAGACGGACCACACAGACCCGGGCAAGAGCGGCTACCTATTCCCCGAGGGCGTCCACACCTATTCGACCTTCGAGCTCACCGAACTCGGGCGCGAGTGGGCGCTTGTCGGAGCCGAGGAGGGAGAGCCCCTCACGGGCTCCCAAATCCTACAGGGCATGACGGTCGCCAAAGCAAAGGAAGACGAGGACGATCTCGGTCCACCCGACCAGGACGAGCTGGCCGGCGCGGGTGTGATCATCGAGGCTCGACAACACGCCTGGCGTCAGGGAGGCTGGGCCGTCAGGCTCGCCGACAAGGACCTCGGCTGGTACACAACCATCGACGCGGCCTTCGGGTCGCTCGTCGACGAAATGGAGACCGAGGGGCAGTTTCCCAATATCTACCAAATAAATGCGCGCGGAAACGTGGACTGGCTCGACCTCGAGGGGAACATCTTGAGGTCCTGGGTATAGAGGAAGTGTGGGACAAGCGGAACAAATCAACCAGGCGTATCCGCGAGCTGGGATGGCCCTCTCCCGCGAGATTGTCCGCGTAGCGAATCGGGTCGGTGCTCACCCCTTCGACCTTGCAAACCTCATCAACCACGAGAGTGCGGGCACCTTCTCTCCATCGGTGAAAAACCCGAATTCGTCGGCCACCGGTCTCATCCAGTTTATGGCCGCCACAGCTCGCGGGATGGGAACGTCTACCGCCAAGCTCGCACGGATGGGCAAGGTCGAGCAGATGAAGTGGGTGGAAAAGTACCTCGCGAGGAAGACGCGGATCGCTCCCCTCAACACGGTTCACGCTCTGTTCATGGCCGTGTTTTACCCAAAGGCCATGCGTTGGTCGCTCGACCACGATTTTCCGGCGAGGGTGCAACGCGCAAACCCCGGGACGTTCAAGGTCCGCGACTACGTGGCCCATGCGTTGAAGAATGCAAAGCTCCCATCGAGCGTGGACGTGGGGGCGGCGCCGCTGACTACGCTCCCTTTTGGGATCGCGAAGCGACTGGCGAAGACGACGCCGACCTGGATGCTGATCCTCTTCCCGGTGGTGGGGGCCCTGGTGCTGGGGCTGCTCCTGGTTGGGCGGAGGCGACCGAGACGCCCCACCCCACCGGAGTGAATCCCGAGCCGGAGGAAATCAAGCCGGCCGAGTGGGCGCGTTCGGTCCTCGATCCCCCTTCGGACCGCTCGTTGCTGATGATTTCGTTGCTGTTGGCCGTCACCGGAGGATTTCTGCTCAGCCTGTGGAGCTCCTGCGCGCCTTGAGCGCCTGCCAGTCAGGCCGGAAAGCCCCATTGCAGCTGCTCCGGCTCGGCCAGTCGGTTCGGAGCGCCGCATTCGGCGCAGATCCAGAAAATCGAAACGCGCCCACCCGGTTTTCCGGCTCGAGCTGCGCGGTTAGCCGCCTCGAGCGCAGCTCCAGGAGCGGGAGCCCGCGTGCCGCACCGCTCGCACAAGGCGCAGGCCCATTTCAGATCGTCGGAGGGAATGGTGCCACCTTGAAACCGTAGGAGTATGCGACCGAAGCCCGAAAAATGCGCCGTATAAGCAACCAACTAAACGACGAAAAGGCAGGTTAAAGGCCGATAAATCGGTCTTTTTGATAATATCCTATTAACACAAGTATGCAGGCATTTCCGCCATGTAATTACGGCACGACGGAGCTGTGGTGGGTGATGATCTTCCACCCCACCCGTCCGTCAGGGGTCCGCGCCGGAGCCAGGACGAAGGTGAAGCGCGCAGCTGCACGCTCTCCGGCTCCGCCTGAGCCCCACACGAACGAATAGAACCCGGAGACCACGGGCGTCGGCCCGGTTCTGCACGGAAAGAGCTGGGTGATGCTCACCCTGAGATTCGGCCGCGACATGAACTGGCCCATGTACTTGGCAATCTCTTTGCGGCCCAGCAGGATGCTCGCGCCGTAGGTCGGCACGAGCACGGCCGACGGCGCGTACAGCTCGAGCGCCGAATCGGGATTTCCCGACGAGACCGCAGCGCCCCAGGCCTTGGGGAAGGTACGGGGGTCGATCATAGCCATTACGAGACCGCTTCGTCGGTGCTCGTGTCCCGGGTGCGAATGCGGAGGCGAAGATCGACGTCTTCGTCTCGGAGCCGACGGAGCGCGCCCCCGAGATAGTCGAGGACCTTCCGGGTGATGTCCGCCTCGTTCGACCGGTCCGGCTCCAGCTCAAATCCGGCATAGTGCACGTTTTCGATTTCGGTCCGCAGCTCTTGGACGGTCCGGTTCAGGGTGTCGATGAGTACCACGATCTGGCACATAGCCTGTAGCGGAAACGCAACGCCGACCTCGGGATGGACTCCGGCCTGTAGGCTCGCGACTGCGCTCTGTCGGAGCACATCCTGTTCGCGCGCGGCGAGCGGGGGGAAGTGGTCGAGGGTGAGGCGACCGACGGGACCCGTCTCGGTTTCGGAGCCGAAAGGCAGGCCGGTGCTGGGATTGATGAGATTCGACGATCCGTTGTCCATTCGTGCTCCGTTTGGTGTTCGTAACACGGCCGACTGGGAGGTTTATGTATCACCCCTGGGGGTTTATGTATCACCCCCTTTCGCCGCTCAACGTGTTAGCGCGCCCCGCCGCCAGGTCAGGCGGGACAAGGCTACGGAGAAATCCCACAGTGGCCGAGACTAATATGCAGGAGGGGGAGCCTGAGATTGAGCCGCACAGTTGCGTCTACTCTCAAAAGGGCGTATAACAGCTGTGCTACAGAGCAAACCCGCGAACCGGAGACAATCGAATGACACGACCGACCGTCCACGAGAAGGCTGCCCTGGCCGCACTGGCTCGCCAGTGCGCCAACGACCCCGAACTAAAGAAAGCAATCGACCACCTGAAACGGACTGGCTCCCCACTGTATTCGGCGCTGCTCGAAGAGCTGGCGGGTCTCTCGCACGACCTCGAGGGGATGATGATGGCGGTGTTGTGCCACGGCGCACCGAAGGCATGATGAGCACCAACCAATCACAACAACCAAGGCACTCCAGATGGCATACAAACATATTCCTGTCAGCAAACCCTATGCGTCCGGCTACGGCGCTACTCGGGAGTCCAAGACAACCACGACCCACGGGCGCATCCTCCGCGAGGAACGAGTAGCTCGAGGACTTAGCCAGGCGGCCATGGGGGGACTCATCGACCGGGACCATGCGGAGATTTCCCGGATGGAGCGGACCACCGACTACCTTCCTCGAGTCGCTCTGCTGGTCGCTCATCTCAACGCGCTCGGGATGGGCCTCGCCATCGTGCGTCCAAACGGGGACGTGGTGATTCTCCCCGCTTCCGACTTCCTCAATTCCGATGGCTCTCCCAAGGGCCCGAGGCGAAAATGAGCAAGCAACGAAGACCAGCACTGACGCACAAAGTTATCGAGGGTTTGTGGGCGGTTTTCTGCTCAGCAGAGCCCTCCTTGGAGAGCTTCATGTCTGATGAGGTTCGGGACCGGGAGCATGAGAAGCAGATGGAGCGAGGCCTCACGTACATCAGAGACCTGTCTGCGTGGTATCGGAGCAAGCACGAGGGAGGTGAGGGATGAGCGCCCCGAACGAGGCGAGGCGTTTCGGTCTATCTGATGCCGACCTGGACCGGGCTTCGCTCGCGCTCCAAACGGCCGTCCGCGAGTATTTGGAGGAAAAGAAAACAGGCAGGGGGCGGAAGACCGCGGCCGGGTTTATCCAGGTCGTGCGCGCCGCCCTGGGTCGTAAGCGGTGTTCCAAGGATCTGTTTGAGCTGGTCCTCCAGCGGTCCGTAGAAAAGGGATACCTCGTCCAGGAGGTGAGCGAATCGGGACGCCTCTATCTCCATGCGACCCCCGAGCCGTCGGAGGCCGAGCTGCCGGAAGCGCCAAAGGTTGTCACCGGTAGACCCAGAGCGGCCCCCGTTCTTACTGTCGCCGGGGCGGGGCCGGCGCCCGTCGAAGACTACCCGCCCGACCATCGGTGTCCGGCGTGTCGTTGGGACGTTCCTCTTTGCGCTCATTGCGCGCGGCCGGCGTTCGACGACTGCCTGTATGTCGATTCAAAGGGGCGGTGGCGCTGCGACAGCTGTAACGACCTCCACGCCAATGAGAGCTGGGGAGGGTTTCTCCGGTGGAATCGGCCCCACGAACCCGAGCCGGAGAGCGAGCAGCTCGACCTTCTCGAGATACCATCACGCCAAGAGAGCCCGGGGCCTGCGGCGGGCCCGGACCCCCGCGGCGACGAGGACCAGGAGCCCGGCACCGCCTAGGGCGAAAATCCACCAGGGCGTTTGCCGGAGCTGCACGAGCGCGCCTCCCCATTGGCGTGAGACAACAGGGAGGTTGCGCCCTTTGTATTTGAGGGAGAAGGGCCACCAGTTCACGAGCCGGATCGGGTCGGCCGCAGTTTTCCCGTTGGGCCGGATGATGAAGTGGAGGTGCGGGCCCGTGCTCCGACCGGAGCAGCGGTCCCCCTTCCGGCCTCCTGACAGGCCCAGCTGGGTCCACCATCCGACTTGCTGGCCTTTTCGGACGTCCACCCTACTCAGGTGGATGTAGCCGCTCACGCTTCCGTCGCCATGACGGATAGTGACGTAGCCCCCGTTCACGGCGGACCGACAGGTGGGGTCCGAACTCTTGACGACTCCGGTGGCGGTTGGAAAGACGGGGGTCCCCTGCGGTATCCCCAGGTCGATCCCGTTGTGGAGTCGTTTCTTTCCCGTCACGGGGTTGGTCCGCATTCCGAACCTCGAAGTTACCTTCAAGGTGTTTCCGAGGAACCCGGTGCGTCGAACGGGAGAGACGAACTGCACGGGCCTCCCCTACGGCTGGCGCGGGATGAGCTGGTAGGAGGCCTCGACCCCGGTATAGTCGGCCGCGTTCGCTCCTGAAGTGTTTCCGATTCCGAGGATGGCGTAGCCGGTCCCGGCCAAGGTGGCGGCGGGAGTTACCTGGGCTCCCACCGAGGCGCAATTGGCTTTAGTCGCGTCGCTGATGGTGCAGAGAAGTCCCCGGACCGCTGGGCCTACGTTTCCGGTGCTCAGTGGATTGAACTGGATATAGGTATCGACATAGCGGCCCAGGTTGCCGGCACCGAGGTTGGACCCGCTGCCCCCACCACCCCCGATGGAGTCGTTCCGGGCGAAACAGTTGCCTTGGAGCATTCCACCCATGAAGCCTCCAGCCGTCCAGGCGGGCGCTCCGGCATTGGCGTCGAATCCCATCGAGAGGCGCCACGGACTCGGTGGCGCTCCCGTGATTTTGACCCTCAGTACCACCCCGGAGTTTTCCACTATCAGAGCCGGAAGGGCTCCCAGCGAAAAGAAGAACCCGAGGCCATCGAGGGCCGCGTCCCAAAGTCCATGGATGTTGTTCAGGGCAATCGTGGAGACGGCTCCAAGGGTGCTATTCGGCGCGTCCAGGAGGCCGTTTGGGTCCACGAGCGTGCCCGCAGATAGGTCCATCGCCGTGAAGCCCCCGGCCGGGGCGGCGGTCGCCCGGAACTTGATCCTCGAGATTCCTCGCCTCGTTGCCTCGCCGGGAAGGATTTCAGCCATATAAGCCTCGCTCTACCGAGTCGGCCGCCTTGATAAGCTCTTTGTCGGTCGGGTGGATGTATTGGAGGGTGGTTCGTTCGGATGCGTGTCCGAGCGATTCCTGAATGACGGCAAGCGGCACCCCTTCCGCGTGGAGCCGCGTCGCGTAGGTGTGCCGCAGAGTATGGGGATTGACTCGGAAGCCGAGGCCCGACCCAAGATCCAGGGAGACCTGGCGCACCCGGCTCGGGGAAAGAGATAGGCCCTTGTATCCAGGAAAGAGAAACGGCCCTTTCGGGGTTGCCTCTCGGAGGTAGTCGTCGAGGACGCCCTCGGCAGGCTCGGACAGATAGACGCGCCGTTCGTATTCGCGTTTTCCGGTGAACACCAGGGCGACGCGCCCCTCGCGCCGCTCGAGCTGCGACTTACGGGCGCCGCACAGCTCGGATATCCGCATTCCGGTCCTGGGAAGTAGGAGCAAGATCGTCCTAACGGGCTCCTGGGCCTTTCGGGCGCCTGCGTAGTAGGCCCGAAGTTGAGAGCTGCTGAGAGCGCGCGGGGCTTTCCGATGCGCCCGAGCGCGTCCGCCTCGGAGGTTGTAGTTCGCTGGCTTCCGCCCGGTATACTCTATCCATCGCCGGGTCGCGGCCTTTACCACCGATGCCGTCCCGGGCGGCCGGTTTCGGAGCTTGCGCAGCACCCAGCCCGAGGGGTCGTTCGGCCAGATTCCTCGCACGGTCCGTTCGTAACAGTTCGCGGTGAGGCGCGAGACCCCTTTGGTATCCACCATCCAATCGACGAATTCGGATTCCATCAGGCGAGCGCCGGGCACGGTCCCGTGGGACCCCAAATAGGAATGGAATCCGGGCCGAGTGCCTCGAGCGCGGAGGCGATATGGAGGCAGTCTCCGATCAGGTCCCAGGTAGCGACGGAGGCGTGGAGAAGCCGAGGAATACATCGCTCCCGAGTCCCAGGGTCGATGGGAGCTGGCAGCTTGGAGCCCCAGAGGTCCTGTTCCATCCTCGGAAGGTCGTAGTCGGAGGCATTGAATTCGGGCCAGTCCGAAAACAGGCAGACCAGGATAGGGGTAAGGTCCTCGTCGCCGTCGGCGAAAACGGTGCGCTCTCCGACGAAAACGATACGCGCCCCGTCCAGCTCGAGGAACGCACGGGAAACGGCCGAGGCCATCAAGAGCCGCCGGGTGCCGTCCCCTTCCTCTCCCTCGCGAATCGGCTCCCTATCCACTCCCAAGGTCCTCGCGATAGCCGAGTATTCCGCTTCGGCGCAGACCATCGAATACGGGCGCCAGTCTCGGCCTAAAACCGCGACCCGAGGGGGGAGACAAACAGGCTCAAAATAAACACTCTGAGAGACGACGTCGGTGTCTGTTGCCATGCCCATTGTGGCCCTGCCTGGTTAGTGCGAACATTGTAACGTGAGAGGTCCCGGTGCTTACCCCGCTCGATGAAAAGGTCCTTGAACGCTATCTCAAGGTAAAGGCGCTTTGGGAAGGCACCCAAGGTCCTGAGAAGGCCGCCGCGGCTCGAGTAATGAGCGCGTTCCAGAACAACTATCCCGGTATCGACCAGCTCGCGGAGAAGCCCGAAATCAGGGAGCGAGTGGAGCGAATGCCGTCCCCGAGCTTGAGCCAGGCCATGGCGGACGCGGTCGGAATCCTGGCCGGGTTTTCCAATCCATTCGACGTGATCAGCCGGTATGCCGCTTTTCTCGATTCGGCGGAGGCCGAGCCTTTGCGCCGGCTAGAGACGCCCGACGAGGCGGCGGCGTTCCTGGCCGAGATCGCGAAGGTCGGCGCGTTCGATTCGGTTCGGGGCCTTCGCGTTGTGCTCGAGCTGGACCCCGCCGCCGCTCGCGTTCTGGCCGACTATGCAGCGGGGAGGCCGTCCGACGAGGCCCTGGTGAGGGTGGCGCACCGCGCGGGCGACCTGGCGGGGCGCACCTTCTTTGCGTTGTTGAAAAAATGGAGAGCGGACCAGTAGGGCGCCCAGGCTGAAACGATCAGCGCGGGGCGTAGCGCGACAGGCCCGATTGGTTTATCGTTCGGGGGCGCCCTCGCGCAGAAACGCCGCCGAGGTGTGGAACCCCTCGGCGGCGCTGTTGACCCCCGCAGACCCAGAGGATGGAAATGCAGAAGCAGAAGAAAAAAGCCGGTGTGCGTCCAGGTGGACACCGCCTCATGGTAGCCACCGAGGCCGAGAAACGCAAGCCAAGGGCGGCCAATGGCGCCCCCTCTCCCCTCCCAGCACCGTGTGAGGGGGAGGTCCGGGATGGGCGCTAAGACGACCAGAACGCGGTACGGCCCTATTTATCTCGATGAACTCGGCTCCTGGGAGGTGCGCTCTCTCTCTACCGGGGCTCGAGAGCTGTGGATGGCGCTCGCTCCCAGGACCAGATCGGCCAAGGGGGGCGCGAGCATTGGATGCGAGCCCCCACAATCCGGCCCCCGAAAAGGGGGGGGATGGTACGTTTCCTATGACGACCTTGCCAGAGACCTCGCGCGCCCGAAGGCGAAAACGAAGGCGGAGAGGGTGAAGGCGAAGGCAAAGGGAGAGCGGCTCTTGGTGCCGATGCACCACAAGGCGATTCAACGACGAATGGCCGAACTGCGCGAGGCAGGCCTCGTGCGGACTTGGTGGGACCGTCCCGGCCATCAGATGGTCGCGCTACTCCGCCCTCCGTCGCTCTGCGAGCTGTGCGCCGACAAGGCCCCGTGCGCCCACGACTCTCCGCCTATGGATAACTCTATCGACTACGGCCGACACAGGTCGTTTTCGGCGCCAAAACTGTCCCCCACGGTGGACAGTTTTGGGGGGGACGGTGGACAGCCCAGGGGTGTCCACCCATTTCATGGATCAGATCAATCAATTCTTAATTTGTCAATTGAAGAGGGAATCCCGCCTATCGAACAGCTGCGGGACATCCTCCAGAAGGGCCTTTCAGCCAAGGACCGTGAATCGCCAGTCCCCGCAGAAGTCGAGGGCCATTATCCTCGAGAGCTGGGGTGCTCGACTTGGTGCGACCTGGCCGCAAAGCTCCCGATGGTATTGCGAGGGTGGGCCATCCGGGAAGCAAAGGCCCATTCTATCGAGGTTCCTGAAAGGGACGGCCTGGACGCGCTCATTCGACAAGCCGCTGAAAAGGCATCTACCATGGTCTCGAGTCAAGTTGAGGCTCTGCGCCAGTTGTTCCGTCTAAAAGGGATCGACGTGCCCGCCGGCCTGAACCCGGCCGAGATTCACGCACGGTATGGAATGGAACTGTCCGTCGGCTCGGGTCGTTAGTGGGGCTGCCCGGTGGGCAAAACCAGCCACGGCCCCTCGGGCAACGCCACGGCGGCGAGCAGCGGACACAAATCGGCGCACCCGATAGACCACAATCTCGCGCATTCTATGGCCTTGGCGAACCGCTTTCGTTGCTTGAACCGAGAGGGCTCGGGCGCGAGCAGGGGGCCGAGCCGCATGTTTCCGTATACCGAGGTACGGGCGTCGGCGTCCCACAGCTTTCGTTCGGGCAGCGTATCGTCGGGAACATAGAATTCGTTTATGGCGAGACAATCTCCGTGAGGACAGGGCCAGCTGATTTTTGTCTCGCTGTACCTGGACCGGCTCCCGGAATACAAACGACGCCGATCCCCTTTGTGGATTTCGACGTAATGTCCCGTCCCCGGCCCGAGTGGATGAGAGGTCGGCATGGACAGGGCGCACTGGACGGAGGTGAACACCCCGAGCTTAGCTGCCGCTATCCCCTTTTGGATGAGCCTCGTCGGCAGCGGAGGAACCCCGAAACACTCCAGGCAAACGATGGGAAAATCGACCCAGCTCTCAAACGAGGGAACGAAAGGAGTATGACGCTTGTTGTGGCGCCGGCATCTGTGGAACCCCTCATAGGAGATGGGGCAGAAATTGAGATTATGGTCGGGCGAACCGCACCGCTGGCACAAGGCCTCCGTGCTCACGGTGCTTAGTCGGTGTATCATCTCGGGCGCTCAGTTCCCGCGAGCTGCCTTGAGCAGCACGAGCCGGGCCCATTGAGAGAGGGGGCGTCCCTCGGCCTCCGCCGCTGCCTTGACGAGGGCCTGGTTCTCGGGGTTCACCATATCGACGTGAACCAGAAAACGGCGCCGTTTGTCCGGCCGTTGTTGCTTGGCGGGCTCAATGGGAGCGGGCCAGTCGTCGAAATCCTGCCGCGGACCGCGCGGAGCTCGCGCCGGAGGGGGCGCCGCAGCCTTCCGAGCAATGGGGGGGGCGCCCAACGGTGCGCGAGCGGGTGTTCCCACCTTCTTTCGGGGTGTCACCGTGGTGCTTTTGTTCCTTGTGCGCTTCGCGTGCAACGCTTTCCAGAAATCGTCTCTCATTGTCTGCCCCCATCACACCTGGTAACACGTTGCCCCTGGTGTACCCTCGGGATACCTCCGAGGCCGAGGTTCGCATGGGAAAAATCTGCTTCATCGATGTGGAGACAACCGGTCTCGAGCCGTTCCGTCACGAGACCCTCGAGGTTGCCATCGTGACGGAAGAACGCGGCGAGCCCATCGACGAGTGGTGCTCCAAGGTTTCCCCGTGCCGGCTCGGCCTGGCGAGCCCCGTCGCTCTCAAGCTCAACGGGTTCTCGGTCGAAGAGTGGGCCGGCGCTCCGGCAAAGGAAGAGGTGGCGCTCAAAGTGCGCCACGCTTTGCGTGGATGCACGGCCGTGGGACACAACGTCGCATTCGACCTGGGATTCCTGGCGGCGCTTTGCGTCGAGGCCGGAATCGCCCGCCCCGCAGCTCCCCACGAGGTACTCGAGATTGAAGGGACGGTGGACACGGTCGCCCTGGTCCGCGAGCACCTGTTCCCGACAGGCCTGAAATCGGCCAGCCTGGACAACACCAGGCGGTGGCTCGGGTGGGACACGGCCGGCGGACACCGGGCATTGAAAGACGCCCAAGATTGCCAGCGCCTTTACGGCCGGCTGCTCCGAGCTTCAATCTGGGACCGGGCGATCTGGTCGGTCCTTGGTCCCCGCCGTATGCGGTCCGCCGCTTAGGAGAAACGATGCCTGGACTTGATGATCTTGTCCCCCCTGACGAGCCAATCGACGACGCCCCTGGGATTCCCATGGATGAAATCGACGACGACTACTACGACGAAGACGATATCGGAGCACCCTTTATGGAGACCGGCCCCCCCTACATGGAGACCGGAGGATTCGGGCCGACCCGAACCTACGCCCCTCCCCCCTCGTCGGACCGCCGTTCGCCCATCTTCCAGCATTCGGAGCAGTTTCCCCGCGCCACGCAGCTCCAGGTTTACCACATGGAGGAAGGGCGCCCATACAGCGTCGGAAAGATTGGGATCGGAGCCACCGAGGCCGACCTGATCGCGAAGTTCCGAGGCGCTTGTCCTGGACAGTTCGTGCTCCGCCCCATCGACGATCTTGGCAACTTCCTGGGAGAGGGAACCACTCTGACGATCTCACCGCATCACCGAAAGCTCCAGGAGGGGGCGAACGGGAGGCCGCCGGCCGGAGATGGCGACCCCGGGATGGGGATGCTTCTCCAGGTCCTCCGCGACAGAGACCGCGAGCTGGACCGGTCCAACACCCGGCTCGAGACCGAACGCCGGGAGATGCAGGGGCTCCTGGCCGCCGAACGGGCCATGCTCCGGGACCAAATGAACGAAATCGCTTCCGAGCGGGTCGCGATGGCGAGCCAGGCCTCATCGACCACAGCCTCGATCAGCGAACGGATGCTCGAGGGAAAAGCGGCCGACCATCGGGAGACGTTCGCCGCCATGACCCAGCTATTTCAGCACACCAACTCCATGATGCAGGAGATGATTCAATGGCAGGCCCAGGCGCACCAACAGGCGATGGAGCGGACCAAAAACGACCAACAGTTCACGCTCGAGAGGATGTTAGTCCACCAGGACCGAGAATCCGATAGGGAACGCTCGCGACAAAAGGAGCAGCGCCAAGTTTCCGATATGGCGCGCGAAAACGACCGGGCCCACTATCGCGCCCTGGCGGAGATGAACCAGCGCCAGGGTGGCATCGGGGGAGCGAAAAAAATGCTCTCTGAATTCGGCCTCACTCCGAAAGACCTGTTCGACGCTCTCAAGGGCGGAGAGGGAGGGGACACAACCATCGGGCAAACCCTGGTAGGAGTGCTCGGCGAGGTCGCAAAGAGTTTCGCGAACGCGAGCGGAGAGGCCGCCAAAGCCCAAGCTCGAGAGCAGACCAAGCAGGTACAGATCGCCGCAGCGACGCAAAACCCACAGCCCCAGCTCGAGGCCTCCGACGAGGACTTCCTCGACGAGGATTTCGACGAGTTTGAGGCGGTGGAGCCCGATCAGGCCCCGTCCGTGGGCTCCCCCCCCGAGGTGCTTGCCGCCTTCCGGGAAGCTCCGCGACCGGGGGCCGACGCCCTCCCCCTCCCCGTTCAAAAGGTAGCGCGCAGGGCGGCCCGAGCAATGGTAGCCGAAATCGTCGGCGCTCCCAGCTCCGAGTGGGCGGAAATCATCACGCGGACGGTGCTGGCCTCTCCGCAGCTCATCCAATACGCCCGAGTCTCTACCATCCGAAAGGTACTGGTCGAAGCCGGGGCGTCAGGACTCGAGGACCAAATCATTCAGGTGATCGACGGGTCCGGCCTCGTGCCTTCGGACATCCCGAGGAACTGAATGGACCCGCTTCCCCAAGGAATTAAGAAGCTGCTCGCGTGGCTCAGTAAGCCCAAAGAAAAGGGGACCCCCCTCGACCAACGGCTGGCCTGGGAGGCCGCTAACGATCTTGTCGAGAAGTGGAAGACAGGATGGAAAGACGAAGAGGCCGAACAGCCCGACAGGAGCGGCGTGCTCGTGGAGATTCTAAATTCTCCCGCCGGCCCCCACCTTCTCGAGGTGATGCGTCGGGTGGGTCCGCTCGACGCCTTCATGCAGGTCGGCGCCGACGGCGAGCTGGCCGCCAATATCCTATCCGTTGGAACGGCCCTCGAGCTATTCCAACTCAAACCCGAATAAACGAGGACAGAAAAATGGGAATCCAACGAAGCGCCACACAGTACGAATGCGACATCTCCGGGGTAGCTGCCGAAGGAATCGAGGAAGTCGATTCGCTGGATGAGCACGACCCGCTCGACGATTGCCCGGTGGGTTGGTCTCAGGTCCTCATTCGCACTCGGATGGCGAACCCCGAATTCCAACAGGCGCAGTGGGTCTTTCAATCCACGGCGAAGGCCCTTATGGAGGAACTCAAAGACGAGAAGGACAAGGGCAAACGAACAGCTGCGATGTTCGCCCTCCGTCAACAGATGATTCCGATGCTATCGGTCGCGCCGTTTCTCGCGAACGAAGTCGAGATGTGGGTCCACCCGGATTATCTCGCGGAGCTGATGCGCCGGCTCGACCCCGAGCTGGCCCAGGAGCACGCCGCACAGGCCAACGAAATCAGGTCGGAGTTTGAAGACGACGACGAGGAATTTGAGGATGAAGTCGAGGACGGAGCGGAGCCGGCGGAAATGCCCCCCGTGGTCCCCCCCCAGGCCAAGACGGAGAAAACGAAGAAGGCCGCCACGGGATAAGCCTGGCGCTGGACCGGGGCGCGGCACCGGAGTAGTCTTGCACCATGCCACTCCGTCCCGCCCGCGGCAGAATCCAACGTGTCGATCATCTGAAATACGGCCCTGCGCTTCCCGGCGGCCGGAAGATCTACCATCTTCCCGATTGGAAAACGATGAGCGACCGGTCCCGGGTCGCCTACCTCCGCCGGCTGATGCTCAGGTTCGGACGCGACCCCCGGATTCGGAACCTCGCTATCAACATTGTCCGACGCGCAGGGGTGAAGCCCAGGGACTACCAGGGCCAGGCGAAAGCCCTGTTACAATGGGTCCAAACCTCCATTTTCTATGCGAACGAACCGTCGGAACTGATCCAGGCGCCCGGCTATACCACTGATCCCAAAGTGATGTCGGGTGACTGCGACGATATCGCGCTCTTGATCGGAAGTTTAGCAACCAGCATCCGGCTCGACGTCAAGCTGACATTGTCCGGCCGCAACCGCCGGACCGGCAAAATGGTCCGCTGGGTCGAGGGGACCCGGGAACCCGGAAACGTGAAGTGGGCCCACGTATACGTGATGATTGGGTGGCCGCCCTTCCGGCCGACTCATTGGGAGGCGGCCGAGGGCACTCTCGCTGGCGCTCCGCTTGGGTGGGACGTCACCCGGGCCCACCTATACCCCCGAATCGCTGGAGCCCCCGGGGTCCCAGCCTTCCCCGAGTTTGGCGAGCTGGGCATTCTCGATATCGCGCGGCCCCCTCCCCCCCCCTACTCGCCCCCGAAGCCTCCGCCGGAACCGTTCCCTCTCAGTGGGCGTGAAAAGATGGTGGCCCAGGTCATTCAGGAAAAGGGGATCGACGCCAAGGAGAAGGTCCAGCGCCGGCAGAATCGAATTCGGGGGTTTATCGCCGGCCTCGACTGGAGCCAGATCGCCGTCGCGACGATTCCCGCTCTCATTAGCGGAGTAGTCCTGGCACGACTCGTGCGGAAGTAGCAGTGGCCGCGGCACCCTCCAACCTTCGGAAGGCGCCGGGCCGGAACAACTGGCGTTCGGGCGCTATCCTCGCTTCCGAGGCTTCCCGGAGGGTGGGTGCCCTGGACAATCGGGAGTGCCGTCGGCCTGGTGCTCTTATTGTTCCTGGTCCGTCGAAGGGGAAGGGCGGCCGTATGAGGTGGAGGAACCCGTGAACGAATACGGAATCAGCCTTACGGGCCGATATTACGGCATCTTCTCCAAGCGCCAGGCTCGGAAGCGAGTAAGGAAAATCAACCACTACATCAGAATGAAGAAGCGGGAACAGAGACAGCTCGTCAAGCATATGGGAACCGGCCGCGGATTCCTGAGTACGATGCGGGGCGGAATGCAGAGCCCGAACATCCACAAGATCGCCAACAACAAAAGGAAGATCGCGGGCGCCCGAGAGCGCAAGCGGAATATCCAGAAACGCTGGGGCCTCGGAGGCCGCAAGCGGAAACGCGGCTACAAGCTGTTTAGGTTCGGATGATGGGTTGGGGCTTCATCCCGCGGCGCCACGCCAGGAAGCTCCACCCCTGGATCGTGCGTCTGAGGCAGGCTACGGCCGGTCTCGAGGCTGACGTGCGCGCGCGCAACCGAAGCGAGGTGGTACTGAGTATCGAGGATGTCGCGTTTTGGCAGGGCCGGGTTATCTGCGACCTCCTGGGGGCCGAGGAACAGCCGACGGGCCTGAGCTCCGCGGCGCTCATCTCGGCCTTCGCCAAGGCGCGGCTCGCGCTCGCACGCGGCCGGAGATTCCTGGTTCGTTCGACTTGACGAATCCCGACCAATTAGACTACCTCTGAGATACCCCGCTTTCACCAGGAGCAGCAATGTCCCAAGTCCGCGAGTACAGCATCACCATCCCAAATACCGCTGGGGCATTCAACGTGGACCTGACGATTCTCCACGGGCTCACCGTATACGACGCCTGGTTCGTGAAGACCGGCGGAGCTGGCGGCGCGGCGGATACCGTCACCCTTTCCAGCGGCGCGAACGCGATCACCAACGCCATGGACGCCAACCAGCCCGACCAGACTGTGGTGCGGGCCGGAACGATTGACGACGCTACCTATATAGTGACGGCCGCCCAGGGCCTTCGCGCGACGTGCAACAACGGAAACGCTGGCGTTTTCGGTGGTGTCCTCACCTGTATCGGCGTGCCGACCGCAACCCCATAGGAGGCCGAAATGGCAAAAGTTCGCGCCTACGTGATCAGAAGTACCGACGCAACCGTTTCCACCGACCTCACGATCCTCCACGGGATCAGCGTCAACTATTTTGGGACCATCAAAACAGGTGGTGCGGGAGCGGCCGGAAACACCCTGACGGGGGCAGATGGCAACAACATCGCGCTCACCGATGCCCTCGTTGAAAACGTGGCCGATGAAGTCGTCGTGCGCGTCGGGACCCTCAACGACGCCCAGACGGTCGTCACAGCTGCGGAAGGCCTCCGAGCCATCAACGTGAAGGGTGGGGGGAACGCCGAAAATCTCGCCGTATACATTGGCAACCCCACGGCCACTCCCTAGTGGGCGCGGCCGGGGTCGAACTGCCCGAATGGATCAACGACCGAACGGTCGAACGCGCCTACGGGCGTGCGTTCCAGCTGCAAAAGGAACGACGCTTAGGGACCGCAGAGGCCGGAATGCGCGCAGCTCGAGCGCGGGATAGCCGAATCCTCAAGGCCCTGGAGGGGGGCGCGGAGGTTTTGGTCCGTCTGAGCGAGAAACAGCTCGGTGCTCACTTCAACGTAGGGGGCGTCCGAATGGACGCCACCGAGGCTCAAATCTGGCGAGAGGCCTACAAGGCCGCAGACCGCGGAGAGCCCCTCGTGCAGTTTCGTTGGGTTTACGCCGCAGCTGCGGAGCTAGCTGGGCTCTGCGTGTGATCTGTCCTGAGACCTACCCCAGGATTTCCCGGGGATGGGCCCAGGAGCTTCAGCAGGCCGAGGACGCATTTCCCGGTCTCAGCTCTCGACTGAGCGCCTACGTCACTATCGACGCGGGGATTTCGGGCCGAGAATTCGGTTTCTTCGACGACGACGACGAAAGGGTTGGTCTCTCTCCGCGCCTCGAGGCCGAGCCGGACCACCGCCTCCGAGCCATCATGCGCCATGAGCTGGGGCACGCGGTCGATTATATTTTCGCCCCGGCCGTTCCGGGAGCGGAAGGGGCGGAAGCTCGAGCCGATGAGATCGCCCTTCGGGTGTGGGGGAGCCCGCTCACCTACGATGAATTCGACGTCCAGACAACGAGGACCGACGGCGGGCCCCGTCCCGGCCACCTTCATCGGTAGAGGCCTTTGCATCGCCAAATCGGGCGCGGTATGCTTCCCAAGTGTCGGAGCTGGCCCCAAGGGGCTGAACGTGTTTGGAGACTACCAGTACGACCTTGAGCCAATCGACCTGAACGGGATGAGCGGGTGGGGGGATATGGCATACGACGTCGTGCCGGCGCCCGACGAATTCGACCCGTGGTCCGGGTTCGGGGAACTGGAGCTCCTGGACGGGTGGGGAGACACTGACGAAGGATACGGCGTCGTCGCGACTGCAAAGAATGTCGCCCGACTGAAGTCCCGGCGGTACCGGCTCAAGCAGAAACTCAAGTACCGGACAAAGAAGAGAGGCCCCTGGTCTCGCAAGTCTCTGAAAAGACAGATCGCAAAAATCAACAAGAGATTGTTGAAGATCAAGCGGAAGGCGCGGAGACAGAGGGCAAAGGGCAAAAAGACAATTTTCGGGCGTAGGATGCGGCTGCGGAGGCTCCACAAGATCCAGCCGATCCGGCCTCGGAGGCGACGGGCCAAGGCCTACACCCGAGTCGGTACCTCGATCCAGGACTACGCACCGATTGCTCCCGAGATTTCGACCTACGAGCCGAGTTCGGAGCCAGAGGAAGACTACGAACCGCTGGAACAGCCGCCATTGCCCTATCGGCCCATCGTCTCAGCCGTGGAGCAATACGAGCCAGCTGACGAGGATGAAGACGAAGACGATGACGAGGGGCGCATTGGCCCGCGTCGTCGAGGAATCCGCTGGGTGCGACGCCGCCCGCGGCGTCCGCCTCTCGCTTCGGAGCCTGGGGCTCGTGACGCCCCGGTCGTGTCCCTGCGGCGCACCGCTCCCCCCGCCTCCATGCGCGCCCACCTTGCGACCGCCCAAATCCGAGGACGCCCAGGCGACGAAGAGGAAGACGTTGACGGGTGGGGCGCGCTCCAACGCGGGCGCGTTCTCGACTGGCGTACCGATTTCGACGGGTGGAGCGGATTCGACGGATGGGGCGCCCTCGAGCGGGGAACCATCCCGTCCGTCAGGGCGGCCGGAATCCGGTCGATTCGCGATCCCGGCCTCGAGGGTGACGTACACGTCCTGCAGGGATGGGGAGATATGGACGGATACGGCGCTGTCGCTTCTGCCCAAAACCTCTCGCGGCTCAAGGCCAAGCGGAGGCGTCTCAGGCTGAAGTTGAAGGCCGGAGCTGGGAACCCCATCAAGCTCCGAAACCGACTCGCCCGGATAGACCGCAAGATCGTCAACCTCAAGATGAAGGGCCGACGGCAGATACGGAGGAAGATTTCCAGAGGACGTCCCCTCACCAGACGCCACAGGAGACTAGCGAAGGTCATGCGCGTCCGAGCAGCGGCGCGCACGCGAGCGGGCGTACCGCGCCCGGCCGCTCCGGGCATCGTGGGGGTCGCCCGTCGTCGGACCTACCAACGCAGAACGGCCGCCCGTCGGGCTCGCTGGCTCGTCCGCAAGCAGGCCAAAGGCTGGACCGAGCCCCCCGCTGGCTTCCGGCCGAGGCTCCCCAAGGTCCGGCGATGGAAGCTGTGGAACCGGCGGCGACGAGGGATGGCCAGAGGCGCACCGCGCCGCTACATGCCCACCCGTCCGAGGGTGGCTCCCTACCGGCCGATCACTCCCCCGGTGGCGCCCTACATTCGCGCTCCGCAGCCGCCTGTGTCGTTCGCCCCGATAGTGCCCCAGGTGGCGCCCTACCGGCCGGCGCCGATGCCGCGAATCCCTCGTTATACTCCCGCAACAGGGAGGGGCCTCCGCGCTTCCCACACCTACACCTACGCAGCTCGAGCACAACAGGCCGCGCGGGCATCCGAGGCGATGGCCGACCGTTCGGTGGAGCACGAGGAAGACGCGGAAGGAGCCGCGGAAGAGAGCGGGGGCACCATGAAGATCGCCCTGGTACTCGCCGCGGCGGCTGGGGGAATCTGGCTCCTGTCCAAACGAAAGAAGGGTAAGAAGGCACCTAAGAAAACATCCACGTCCTCCGCGTTCGCCTAGGAGGATCATGCGTACCAGCGAGCTGCTTCCCCTGGGCGCGAAGCTCCTTTCGGTGTTGAAGGGGGGAATGGACCGGTTCGCAGAGCTTGAAAAGGTCCCCCCCGATTGTCGACGCCCTGCCGTCGTCATGTTCATTAACGGGCAGCTCGAGGACTGGAACCCGATGGTCCGGGGCGTGACGATTCTCGACCCGCTCTCACGGGCGGCCGGGGCTGAATTCCTGGGCGGCGTGGCTTTCGCTCTCGCCAGCGAACTTCAACGGCGAGGGGCGGCATGAGGTGGACCGGAGTACCGTCGATTTCAGGGCTCACTCATCCCCTTGGCGAGGTGACGTCCCCGTATAGCGCCGTCGGCGTAATGGGCCCCTTGCGCATGGCCGCCGGACAGCCGGCCCTCGTCGGAGAGGACCTGGGCTATGGCGCCGACGTGGTCGCGTCGAACCACTACGGGCGAACGACTGAAGTTATCTACGAATCGCGCCGGTCCCCGGTGCTGGCGATTTCCGACGTCCTCAAGACCCTCCGGCAGACCGGAAGAAAAGCCGGCCTGGACACCGCTGCGGCCATTTCCGTGAGGGAAGGGGTCCCCGTGTCCGAGGCCGCCATCGAAGTCATTGCCACTCGCGGAATGGGCGAAGACGACCTAGCGCGCCGGATCGCAAAGCTCGAGACGGCGCTCGCTTCCGCTCGAGCGAAACGCCAGAGGCGGCGGTCCAAGCAGCTGCGGGTGAAGATCGCGGCGTTGAAGATGCGCCTGCGAGACGTGACGAAAGGAAAGAAACAGGCCGTTCGGGATATGCCGGGAATCGCAGGCGACAAGGGCCGCATTCCGCCATGGGTGACCTGGGCGGGCCTGGCGCTCGGAGCTGCGTCCCTGGTCGTCGCGGTACAGGCCACACGTAAGGGGAAAAAATGAGCTTTGGATCGCTGTCGAGCTTCAATCCATACGGTGAGATGGCCGGGGCCGCCTGCTGCCCGTACGGCGACCTCGACGCTGCCGCTCCCCCTACCAGCTACGGATACGGAACCACGGCTACCCAAGCGGCATGGTACGGGCATCAGTCCGGGGTCGCCGGATGGGGGGGCCCGTATGGGGCCAATATCTTTCAACGCATTTTCAAG
Organism: Candidatus Pacearchaeota archaeon; assembly: GCA_002690445.1. The sequence continues at coordinate 25,569 of NZER01000091.1, read as the reverse complement.
CCCCGGGCATGGGAAGCCGAGCAAGACGGGGAGGAAGGGACCGCCTCGTTATTCCTCAAGGGGAGCAGGGAAGAACGCGAAGCGAAAAGAGAAGCAGCGAAAGAAAGACGCCAGGCGTTCCGGGAACCGGGGAAGGCCCGACGGGCAACGGCGCGCAAAAAACGACAAGCGAAAAGAGCCAAGGCGCAGTCGGCTCGGAAGGCGTCCCAGTACCGGGTGGTCCGCGGAGATGGCGGGTACGTCTTCAAGCAAGACGGGACCAACTGCTACACGGTTCTCAAAGCTCCCCGCAAAGCCCGGCGAGGCAAAAGAGCCGGAGAGCGGGTCTGCAAGGGGGATCGGTACTGGAGCGCCATCCACGGGGAAGTCCTGGCCGACCACGGCCCGTTTAGTCCCGGCGCCACCGCCTCGGATTGGGCGAAGCTCGCCAAGGTCGGAGGCGGTATCGGGCTCGACCTCGTGCGTATTTTCAAGGGGGGAGGCGACGCCGACGAGCCCGACCTCGACGTCGGGCCTCCGGGCGCAGGGATGGTCGCACCAGGAGGCTTCCCAAAAACGGCGCTCTTTATCGGAGCTGGAGTCGTGGGTCTGCTGCTTCTCGTCTCTCTGATGAAAAAGCGGTGAGGGGGCGACCGTGGAATGGGGACAGGCAAACACCTGGGGTGCCCAATGGGGCGACGACGAGGCCGGAGGCGGCTCCGATATCGTTGGTGCGGGAGCGCAGATCGCGCAGCTCGGAATCCAGGTCGGCGAACTCATTTCAAAAGGCAAGTTTCAGAAGCAGATGCTTCGGGAGCAGAAGGCCGAATCTCGCAGAGCCAGGCGCAGCGCCCGACGCGAATCCTCGAGGCGACGAAGGGATGAAGGCCGCTCGGCCTCCCTGCAGGCGCAGCTCGCCGCGCTCAAGACCATCACGGGGGCTCGCAGAAACCGCGCCCTCATCGGCGTCGTCGGCGTGGTTGTCCTAGCGGTCGTGTTTATGGTCGCCACCCGTCCTGCCCGGCCCAAACTCGTCGTTCGACAGGAGGGGAAAAAAACATGAGATATCCGAGTTCCTACACCCTCGCGCGCGGGCAAGGGGCCCGCTGGGTCCAGGGCCCGCTGGGGCCATTCATTTCCCACCCTGGACGTGCGAGGTCCGCCTACGTGGGGCTCTCTTACGACCAGTGGGTTTGTATTCTCATCCACCGGGCGAAGGCGAGCGGCCACCCTATTCCTGGCGTGGCGGCGATCACCCGGGCGCGTTTCCCAGGGTACGCCCGCCTCCTACGTTCCCAGGCGGCTCGCGGGTTGGGAAATTTTGAAGACGAGTTCGACGGATGGGGTGACGTGTCCGACGAACTCGACGGCTACGGCGACGTTTGCACCCGAACGGAGCGCCGGTATCGAAAGGTGAGGGCCCGCTACAAACGAAAGAAGTCCAAATTCAAACGGCGCGGACGCCGCTTCATGTGGATTCGGACAGGGACGGGAAAGAAGAAACTCGCCAAGCTCCGCCGCAAGATGAAGAAAATCAAGGCGAAGGCGAGAACGAAAACCTGTGCGTGGACAGGCCGCAAAAGGCGACGGAAGCAGATCAAGAGAATCAAGACCGAAGAAAGGGCGCTCGAGACCCAGCTGCAAAAGGAACACACCCAAGCACAACAGGAACTCGAGGACGCGACCGAAATGGCCGTCGAATCCCAACGAGAGGAAGCGTCGAAGCCCGGTCTCAACCCCGTCCTCATCCTCGGAGTCGTCGCCGGAGCTGGCCTCCTGATGGTGGCCCTGGCGAAGAAGAAATGACAGATGAACTCAAACCCGACATCCTGGGGCAACCAGTGGACCGGCTACGGCGAGCCCATCACTCTCGCGACCGTGGCGCTCATCACTGGCATCGCCTCCGCGGTGGGTGGGACCGGATTGAGTGCGGGGCTGGCGTTGAAGGCCGCGGCCGACCGACGACAGAAGCTCCGCCTCGTCGCCCTTCGCCGCAAGCGAAAGGCAATCAAGGAACGTCGCGCGGCCCTCGAGGAACGCAGGACCGAAGCACTCGCGGCAATCGAGCAGTCTCGCGCGGAAATCCAAAAGGCTCGAGCCGACGCCGAGTCGCGCACGCCGGTCGTTCTCTACGCGGGAGCTGCCGGGCTTCTCGTCGTCACCTTCATCGCGCTACGAACCGCCAAACGAGGCTGAAACCCGAAAGGAACGGACCCCATGAATTACTTTGAGAGAATCAACCAGAACCCCGTGCTTCTTTACGCAGCTGTGGGCGCCGTCGCCGGCTCGATGCTCGGGGGAAGCCGAAAGGAGCAGACCAACCAGGCCGTGCTTTATGGCTCCGTCGGAGCAGTTGTCGGATGGTTCATGGCGAAATCGAAAGAGGCCAAGACCGAGGCGATTATCCAGCGAGCTGCAGCAACCGAGGCCGCAGCTGTGGCGACGGTCGCCGCGGCCGACGCGCAGGAGGCTGCAACCGCGGGATGGGGTGAGTTCGGCCGAGCCGGGAGACCAGCTCGAGCAACCGCGCCGTGTCGCCGCGCCAGGCAGATGCTTCTCTCTCAGGCGGGGGTCGGGGCGATTCTCTGATGGGCCCACTCCTGCCATACACCGTCATAGGGCTCGCGCTCGGGAGCGTCTTCAAACGCCCGGGTACTGGCGCTGCTGTCGGCACGTTTGTGGGACTGAGGCAGGGGATGGGGGTGCACCCGAAGATGCCCCACCCGCCGGCCCTGGCCGGGCTCGGTAAAGCGACGTGGTACCACCCGCCGGGAAAAGGGAGGTACGGCGGTTGGGGAAAGTGGTGGGACTTCGCGGTGTGGAACAAGGCGGAAGGCCGGAAGCTCGAGGCCTGGGAGATGGGCAAGTATTCCCGCACCCACAACCTCTCTGTTCGGCTGCGCCAAGGCACCTACCAGGGAACCCCGTATCAAGGCGCACCCAGCAAGGTGGGCTCGGTAAAGCAGGCGAAGATCGCAGCTGGATGGGCGTACAAAAACGGCCGCCCCGCCGCGGATAACCAAGGATGGTCGCCGCAGCAGGTAGGGCTCGAGTGGAGCGGAGCACCGTGGGCAAAGAAACGCTCTATCAAATCCATCATAGATGCCGCCATGAAAAGCGGTATCTCGGCGCAGGCAAAGGCCTACCTCATAGGCGTGCGGGGGCGTTCAACGGGTACGAAGGCTGCGCCAGGGGTCTATTCAAAGTGGGCCACGCCGAAGGTTACTAAGGCAAAGAAGGCCCGCGAAAAACGGCGCCGATCTGCCGCTCCGGTCCAAGGGCCCAGAGAAGACACCTCTCAATTCGTGAGCGCGTCGTCGCCATTCCTCGCGCCTGGCTCGGGCCAGGCCCCCGGGGGTCGATGGTGGGAGACCAAGCAAGCCAAGGTCGGAGCAGGCGTGGGGCTCGGAATCCTGGTGCTCGTGGTGATCCTCGCTATGGGAGGGAGACGACGATGAACGGACCCGACCCGTGGGAAGGGTGGCACGACCCCTATGCTCCGAGCCCGACTGCAGCACACTACGGGTTCATCACCTCGGGGGAGACCTTCGAGAAGGTGACGCGGCGCGTCGGGCTCGCGCAGTCGGCCGCGAAAATGGCCGTCGAAGGCAGGCGGATCGCGTCCTTCAACGAGGGGCCATCCAACAACGCATTCTGGCAGCACCCATTCAACGATGCCGATGCGTACGCCCACGTCGCCTACTGGCTCGCGGTGGCCGCCATGGGAACGGGCAACCGGCGCATCGCGATAGCAGCTCAGAAATACGCGACCTCGGCCAACAGGTGGGACACGGTTTTCCTCCGACTGAAAGACGGAGGAATATCTGAAATCTACGCGGGCGCGACGGCCGCTCTCCGCCGTCAGGCCGGACGCGACATCGACCGTGGGATCGCCAAGCGAGTGCTCGGGATCTTCTCTCAGCAAGCGTACCCAGGTGCCGTCAAGGCGGCCAGGGCCCGAACGCTGGAACAGGACCCCTACCATATCGTGGCTGCTGCCGCGAAAAGGACGGTGGCGACTGTACCCCAGGTATCCAAGATCCCGATCTGGGTTTGGCCGGTCCTGGGTGGGGCGGTCCTCGTTGCCCTTTTGGTGGCGTTGCGTCCCTACGCTTCCGTTGCATCTGAAATGTCAAAGAAGGCGCGATAGATGGGGAACCGAACGGCCGACCCGAGAGAGAGGTACAAGCGGTGGCATTGGGGCAAAGAACCCGACCTGGAGTTCCAGTGGGACGATCCCGATTTCCCCAAAACCCTCATTGCCATCGGGAACCTTCACGAGCTGCACGTCGAGCCCCTCGAGGGGGGAGAGACGGATGAGCTGGTGCCCAAGGATGAATCCGGCTCCTGGATTGCGTTCGACCCCGAGCACCCTCACGAGCGCCTCTACCTACTGCTCCCCAGCTCGGTGCGGACGGACGTCCGAAACAAGCTGGTGGACCCGTCGGGCGAGTGGTGGGAGCTGGAGGCCCTGGCCGAGGCGATAGGCGGCAAACAGTCGAAAAACCCCTACCCAGATGTCGAGGTCCAGCCGGTCGGCCTTCTGACTCACGTCGTCTATTTCACGCATAAGACCGGGGATGGGCTCTCTCAGTACATCCACGAATTCGGCGAAGACTCCGGCCTGGTCCCCGTCCTAGCGGCCGACAAGACGGGCAGGCTATGGATAGCGGGGGGAAACATGACGTCGCCCTATGCGGGAATCACGGATTAGCTGCTCGCTCTCAAACGAAAAGCGTCCCGTGACAAATCGTGTGCCCCCCGGAGCCTGTCCCGCAGTTGTACCTGGCGGTGAGGCCCAACAGAGACAACCTGTCTGCGATCTTCTCGACCGCTGCCACAAAGGGTGTCTCTCGTCCTCGGAACGCGACTATCCTCTCGTCCTGCTCGGGCCCGGTTGGAGCTGGGAGGGGAACACCGGTAAGGTTCTCGATGTAGACCGGGGCCTCCCCCTTCACCTCTACCTCCTTTCCGTGGGGATAGGGGAGACAGGTAACGTAAACCATATTCGCTGCCTGGATCTGTACGATCCTTTGGATGAAGCGGTCCAGGGCCCCGTGTTTCTTTCCCGCGTACCCCTTCTCGATCTCAAAATGAAAGAGGTGGAGCCAGGGAACGCGGTTGTCCCCCTCTTTGTACGCGATGGACGCATCCAAGAGCTCACCGCTATGGCTGTCTCCAAAGTCGGTAATGTCCATCTCGGAGGGCCGGGGCACCCACATTCCGACCGCCGTCCCGATGGTGCGGAATGAACTCTCTTCAGCCTCATCCAAGATTTTCAGATCCGCCTCGATCTGAAAGGCCTGTCCGGGCCATTCACCCCACTCTTCAAGTTTGAGAAAGACGGCAAGATCCGCGAGTTCAAATGGAATGGCAAGGTGCATGATGGGCTCCTGTTTTGGGTTTACTTTTTGAATTTGGGCCGAGAGGGTGGTCCGCCCAGGACAATCCGTCGTTTCTGCCTGGTCTTCGACTTGTGGATGAAGAAGCGCATCGCCTCTCGGAGCGCGGCGCTGGCGCTCCGGTAACCCTCGGCTCGGCACGCAACGAGAAACTCGTGCCACAGGTACCTCGGGACGCGGGTCTTGAGGGTGTGGCTGGCCTTTCCTGGCGCCAGTTTCGGGGGTAGCGCCATTCGGTCTCCGTCGGCCCAGTGTGTCCACAATCGTAACTACAGAATCTCTACCCGGCATCTTTCCTGGAGCGGGCTGGCGTGTGATTCTCGATCCGGGTGTTGGGCTGCACGGCCGGTTCCGACACAGTTCTACCAAGCACCTTGCACCCCAATTTTTCGAGAGGGGAGAAATGTCTATGCCTACCACGGGAGCACTCCTAATCAATCCGCGTCGGCGACGTCGTCGCAAGACGAGGACGTCGAAGGCATCCCGCTCGCGCGCAGCGAAGCGCGGCTGGGCCAAGCGCCGTCGTCGGAACACTACCAAGGGGCAACGGCGGACTACCGCTCGCCGGGCCTACACGAAGACGAATCGTCGGCGCCGTCGCAAGAGCGTCGCCCGTCGTCGGACCTACACCAGACGTCGGAACACGACGCGCGGGCAACGGCGGACTACCGCTCGCCGGGCCTACATGCGTACGAATCGGCGTTCGACCCGGCGGGGCGGAGTGCGTCGGACAGCGCGGCGGGCCTATGCCCCGAAGCGTCGCCGCAACTCCCTTAGACGTCGGAGCAATCCGAACTTCCTAAAGGCGATTCAACAGCCGTTGAAGCGCATTCCCGTCGTCGGACCCATAGCCGCTGATGCGGTCGGCCTCGGAATCCCGGCCCTTTTCGGCGCCGTGAGTATCGAGCCGGTGATGTGGGGTCTGAAGTACGCAGGGGGATATCTCCCGAAGCAGCTCCAGAAGGTGAGCTTCACCATCGGCGGGATGGTCATGGGGGCGCTCGTCAAGCGGTTCCTGCCGGCCTCCCCCGAGCTCCGGCGGCAGTTCGCCGTCGCTCTTGCTACGGCAGGCGGCGCGGTTGACTGGTACCGGATGAGACAGGGACAAGGCACCGTTCAAGCCATGACGGCGGCAGAAAAGGCCGGCTGGGGCGAACTGGAGGTCGAGGCCCTCGAGGGTCTTGGCGAGCTGGAACTCCTGGACGGGTTCGGAGACTACGACGACTACGGCGATCTCGACGGGCTCGGGGAGCTTGAGCTTCTCGACGGGTTCGGGGACGCCGACGACGACGACGACGACCTCGACGGATGGGGCGAGTACGGCGAGTACGGCGAGCTTGAACTCGCGCTCGATGGTATGGGAAATTTTACTGATCCCGAGACGGCCTTTGATGGCTTCGGTATGGCTTCCGCCGCCGATGCTGCCGTTTCGGGTGACGATATGACGGATGAAGAGGCCGCCGCCATTCTGGCGGGGCCCGCTACATTCCATGGGCTCGGAGGGCCAATCCACCGTCGCACGGTGGCGGCCCGCCGGGTTGTCGCTCCGACTCCCATAATGACCCCCACGATCACTACTTCGACCGCGCCCAGCACTCCGGCTGTGTCCAGCGTCTTCCGACGCTTCCCCGGCCGGCGCCCTCCCTGGAGGCCGCGGTCCACGGCGACCGCTACCTCGCAGTACGCCGGGTGTCCTTACGGGCGCTGGTTCTGGCTGGTGAAGCTCTACGGCTACCAACGCACCATGCAGGTGGCCCGGCTCCCCCCCCGGCAGCGAGCGGCGTATATCGCTCAGTTGCGCCGGTCCGCCATAGGCGCCCATCCTGGGCTCTATGCGGCTGTGACCCGAGCGCAAATGGCCAACCAGCCCCGCGCGTTCTGAATTTTGTTTCCCCCCAACGCCCGGGGATTCCCCGGCTCTCAACACAAATGGAGTAAAAAATGAGTTTTGGAATTCCGGGAATTCCCATGCTTCCGCCGGGCGGCCCCGGCATCAGTGCAGTTCCTATGGAATTGCCAAAAGACGTCGTCAGGGTTGGCGAGCAAAGTTTGTGGAGTGCTGCCCAGCTCGCTGCTGGCGCGGTGGCAAATACCACGACTCGCTTGTTCACCACGCCGATAGGCCAGGTTGGTCAAGGCTTTGTGGGAGCACTCACACTCAGTGAGACAAACCTCAAAGAGGGCTCGAGAATCCCAGCCGGGCTCGCATACGATTGCTTCGGTATGGCGTTCTACTGGCAACCGACCGGTGCCAACTTCATGAACTTTTTGGATGCTCAGAACATCTATTCAAACGGCGTGATCAGCTGGGATTTTTTGCAGACCGTAATCGACGTAGCGCCTGTGTCCCTCATTGGGGCGGGTGGAGGTCTCTACGGACTCTCCGTCGATCAGGCCGGTGGAGCGACGCAGTCGGCGGTGAACAACTCGTCTGGCGGGCTGTGGGTATACCGCCGGCATCCTGTGAGCCTTCCCGCAAACAGTACGTTTAACGTACTGCTGCGATTCGGTGGACTCGCGCAGGCGATGAACGTCGCAACCGTCGTGAAAGTTTGCCTGATTGGCGCCTACCGTCAGGCGGTAGAAATTGCGTAGCGCCCCAGCCTAGAGGTTTCCCCGACCGTTCCCCCGGAGCCCCAGGTTCCGGGGGCCGGTCCCCCCCCTGTTTCCAGGATAGAAAAATGCCATACGACGACTACGGCGAATTCGGTTTCTATCCGCCAGGAGTCGGCGGGGTCCCGGTGGGGCAGCAGCCCTATCCCACGCCCCAGCTGCTCGGGCCCGAGGGTTACGCAGCTGCATCGCTCGATCCTCCGCACCGAGCACAGATGGGCGGGCGCGGGCCCAACCTTCCTCCGTTCATGCGGACCAACATTTGGCCCCCCCAGCTCTTGCTTTCGACCAACAGCCAGGTCGGCCACCAGACCCGTGTCTACACGACCGGCATCCTCAACCAGGCGCAGAATGTTCAGGCCCAGGTTGTGATCCAGTTCGACATCCCGTGCATCATCTTCTCCATGACGGCGGCCTGTTCCAACACCGCAGCCCCGGGCTTTGGTGTGCCCAACGGGTCAGGCCTCGAGACCTTCACCTGTTCACTCGAGCACACCAACGGCGACCGGCTCACGACGCAGCCCGCCCTTGGAAGCTGCATCTTCGGAACTGCTACCGAGCCGGCCCTTGTCGGTGGAAACGGGTGGGTGTTCGACCGCGGCTCGGGCCTCGTGATCCAGGTCACCCCACTGGTTAATGCTAACCAACGAATTGACTTTGCTTTCATGGCAGTCGAGGAACGGGGACCGAGAAACCTCACACGGTAGGGGGTCCCGTGGCGAAACGCCCAAAGAGCCTCCAAGCTGGGAGCCCCTTCCAGCCGTTGTGGGAAGACCCGCCGCCGAACCAGATTCCGCAGCCGTGGCCTCCGCCGCAGCCCTTTGACGACAGCGGCCAGTGGTCTAACCCCGGGGGCACCAACCCCTACCCGACCCCCACAAAGATGCCTGTGGGCGTCTGGAGCGGCGCCACCCAGGTTGTCAGCTGTGCGGCCGGAGCGACAGCGACCTGGGGCTCGCCTGTCTTCGACCTCCGGCCCGAGTTCAGAGCGTCGGACGGCCGCCGTCCCACCCCGTCCATTCCCATCTGGAAACCGTCCACCATCACGGGCGGCGCGGGCGGGAAGCTATGGGTTCAGATTCTCAACACCGACACCGAAAACCTGTTCGGCCTCACTGTGGTGGCCCAAGAGTTCGGGCATATCTCAGACGTCCAGAACGTCGTTACCTGCAGCGGCCTGGAGGACGTCACCACCGAATTCATCCCCACCGCTCAATCCTGCCTCCTTACCTACGTCCCGCCCGGCGCCGGGTACCCCGTGCGTTTCTATCAGCTGCAGCTCGCCTTTTCGGTGGCGGCCTTCGGCGCGGGCGTCACCTTCCCCATCGCAACCGCGTACTATTGAGCCATGGCTGTCAATTTCGGAACCATCGTATCTACGGGAGTCGTGACGGTCGTGGGAGCCAAGACGGCCCTGCCTGTCAAGGTGCCCGATAATTGCCACACCATCCTCATCGTCAACCTGAGCGCGGCGGACACGGTCCTTTGCCAACAGGGAGTCGCGGGAGCGGGCGCCATTGTCCCGACCACTGCTCTCATCATCCCAACCAATGGAAGCGCGAGCGTCGTGTGCGGGACTCAGACCCAGCGCCCGCGGTCCATCGACACCGCGACCTCCGAACTCGTTTTCGATAGCACACCCGGCGCGACGACCGTTTACGTGACCTACGTGTGCGGAAACACGGTTTAGGGGGAGAGGATGGGACTCGAGCGATCAGGCGCAGTCGGAGGCGATGGTCTCGCCGTCGCGGGGATGGCGAACACCCAGGAGCAGATGTCGAGCAACCTCGGGGTCCAGTTTTTCACCCAACCTCTCCTGGTGAAGAACATGCCGACGCTCCGGGCGCTCTTGTCGCCCGTCGTCAACCCCAACGGAATCACGGTGGACCTCCAGATCACGATCCGAGCTGCGAACGGCCCGAATATTCTCGACTGGAGAACCGTCCAATCGGTGGTCCTCGGCCCTGGTGCCCCCAACACCCTCCTGCAGTTCACGTTTCCGGCTGACTTCTTTAGGGTGGGGATCACCCCGGCCGCCGCTGTCCTGCATACCTGGGACGTGCTGTTCGGGTGTTCGATCTGATGGCCCGCAGAGCGCCATCCCCCCAACGCGCCTGGAAGGTGCTCCTGTTCCGCCAAGGGGAGCAATACGGAACCCTTGGCCCCTACATCGGGGAGACGGCCCAGACCGATGCCAGGTCCGACGTGGCCGTTATGCAACAGGACGGCCCCGGGGACGTGGAGTTCCAGGTCATCGAGACGGAATGGGACCCCGCTACCGAGGCCCGAATGACAGCAGCCCACCAGATGGGCCAGCTGACACGGAACCGCCATCCATGCGCCCCGCCGCCCCCGCCGCATCCCTCCGACGCGGCTCCAGGGGACTCCGCTGCGGTGCGGTCGGCGAAGACGGCGGTCCGAAAGGCGCAGCGGATCTACGACAAAAAATCCGACCGGGCCTACACGCTGAGCAGGAGTGACGCGAGTCAGTCCGCCAAGTGGAAGGCAAGCGAAGCCTCGGGCGAGGCTTGGGAACGCCTCTCGAGCGCCCAGGACCGCCTACAGGCGGTGCTCGGGACGACCGGAAAAGCCCACGAGCTCGAGCGGAACCCAGAGCGCAAGCCCTTGGTGTCGTTCCTATTTAGTTCGGAGGCGCTCGACTGGATCGACCGGAACCGTGGGAAGATCGACGGCGAATACGTCGAAAAAAACATCTTCACCGGCATGTACGAAGTCTACGGCGACTTCGTGAAGCCCCGAAAGCGGGAGCGAAACCCCCTCCCGTCCGAAGAGCCTGGCGGGAAGCTCGTTTACGATGCCGATTTTAGGGCTGGGTACCAGGCCGGACAAAAGGCCCTTTCCCGCAACCGAAACCTCACTGTGACGGACGCAGAAAAGCGGTATCGACGGGTATCGAACCAGTATGGGTCGTGGTGGATCGACGGCTTTACCACCGCAATCGAAGTAGACCGGGGAAATCTCGAAGTCAAAAACGTGAATGTCGCAGTGAGGCTCGGACTGGTTCACGGTGACTTCTTACGGAACCCTCCACCCCCGGCCCTGGAAGAATACCGCCTCCAAATCGAGGGGCGCGGCGCGTCCGGCCTGGCCGAAAAGCTCAAAGCTGGAATCCAGACCTCGGCTGACATCTGCAAAATCACCCCCCCGGTCTGCACCGAGAATCTCGGGATCCCCCGCTCGGATATGCCGCAGTTCACCGATGAGGTGGCCGACGCCTTTGTGGATTCAATGGCGCGACGGGGCCACAACGTCTACAGCGAGCCGATTCCGGTGGGCCTTCTCAAAGCGACCCAGCGAGAAATCAACGCTCAGAAGACCCTGGGGATGCTCGACTCCTACCGAGCCGGGACCTTTGAGAAGATCACCAACGCCGTGATCGTCTCCAACGATAACTACATCCTCGACGGTCACCACCGATGGGCGGCGCTGCTCGTCTTGGACCCCTACATCAAAATGGAGGTCCACCAAATCGACGTCCCGATCTGTAACTTGCTGACGGCGGCCAACGCCTTCCCTGGGGTAACGCAGAGAGGAATCGACGAACCGGCAGGCCCGCGGGTGAACCCCGGGAGCGTCGAGATCCACGATGTGGACTGGATGTCGGGACAGGAGCCCCGAGATGACTTCGACGATGATTTCGGGCTGAGCCTCGAGCTGGAGTTCTCCGTCATGGGCAAGTTCCTTGCAGGACTTCTCGGGGTCCAGGAGCGTGTACTTCCGGCAACCCTCCAGAACCTCGACCGGCGCCAAGCTCTCGGGAGACTCGGCGGATCGGCCACCGCAAGGCGGATGGTCCAGCAGATCCTCCAAAAGGCACGGGGCGATGTCGAAGCCCTTGTGAACCTGTACGCCTTCGATGAGTTCGGCCACGGGGCCAAGGTCGTCGAGCTCGCCCTGTCCGACAATGACTCCCGCTGGGATGTGAAGATCGACCCCCGAAGCGAGAGGATCCGGTACACGGTCGAGCTGGCGGGAATCGGCGAATGGATCGGATAGGAAGATATGAGAAGCTCAAGCAACCCGACGGAAGGATGCCGCACGGAGCGTCGAGATCCACGATGTGGACTGGTAGCAATCTGAAACAGGTCCAGGAGGCGGTCTCCGATGCTCGGGCCGAGAGAGGTGAATGATGGGGAGCTTCAAGGTGATCGCCAAGACCGGCATTGAGATAGTGGCGGAGCTGGGCCCCTATCACGACTTCGACGAGGCACGGGGCGATGCCCAGGAGCTTGCCGATAAGATGGTCGATGCGGCCCAGGTCTACGTCCTCGACGAAATGGCCCAGGCCGAGCTTGGAGTGGGCGGACCGGTTCCCTTCTCCCAGGCCCCCGAGCTGCAGCTCGAGGAAACCGCGCTTGCGCTCGTGCCGGAGGCAAACCCACAGGAGTCGTTATATCTATTGAGCAGGGGAGGCCCCGGAACGTCGGGAACGATTGAGAGACTTTTACGCGAATACGGGTTCACGCATCGACGCACTGCTTCCTATCCGGCCTACCGCAACGAGGAACCCGTAGACCACCATAACTTCGGGCACCCGCTCCTTTCGTCTGACTACCGATTCGTTTACCACCAGCAGCCGATATCGGGGAAGTTCGTATGGCAGGCGCAAACCGGATCGTCTGGCAGAGCGTCAGGCTCCCGATTCACTGAGGGAAGCAATAGCGACCGAATCAAACTCCGAGACTACCTGAAGCGCAAAACCCGGAAACTCAACCCCGAACGAGGGCCATCAGCTTCCGGGGCAAACTGGAACCGACTGTCCTGGGGATGGCTCTACGACAACGAAAACGACGGAGTAGCGTTCAAGGTGACCGAAAAGCTCGGTCCCGGAATCCCTCTCTATACTCTCACGGCCCTGACTGACCAGGGAGTTTTCAAACACAAGGAGCCTTACCAGTGGAAACACCCGGAGGACGCGTTTCTCGCTGCTAAAGAGTGGTTTCCGGCGATGGCGGGACACACAGCCTTTTCCGACCTTACCTCTAACTGGCTAAAACTAAACCCCGAACAGTGGCTCCAGGAGGCGGACGAAGAGATTGAAGAGGCTGGAACCGAAGGCGCCTTCACCAAACAGGCCCGCAGAGCTGGCTACAAGAACACGATGCAGTTCGCAAGAGCGGTGATGAAAGGGTGGCGCAGCGGAAAGAAGACGGTTCTCAACAAGAAGACCAGGAAGCAGCAGGGGATCACAAAGAAGACCATGAGCCGGGCCAATTTCGCGATCAACGCGCAGAAGCGGAATCCCGACCGGGACGTGCCCTCCGCTTTGACTCGAGCCGAAAGGGCAGAGCTGAGATCCATTTGGGGGGCGGAGCCCGACATTTCGCAGGCGCAGCGGCAAAGGATGGCCGAACTGGTGTCCAAAGCCGATCCAGTTGTCGCGCGCCATCCCCACCCGGAGAAGGCAGCATGGCCGTCGGAGAGGGCCCGGTGGCGGAACCCCTCTGGCCCCCTGTTGTGGTCGCGGAACGATTGGACCATCGAATGGTACGACCCCCAGAAAAAGTGGCGCGGGTTCTTGGTAGAAGGGCCGAATCACTCGGACCATCCCTCGGTCTACTCGTTGGGAAAGAGGGGGGCAGAGACATATGCAGAGGTCGGGTTCGACCGCCCCGAATCGATCCCCAAGTACGTTCAGGCCGCAGTCAGCCGGATGGCCCACCGGTACGCCGACGACCTGGACCTCAAGCGTCCCAACGCTCAGAACCGGAACCCGGAACGCTATCTCTCTGCGGACCAGGAAAGGTTGCTAGACGAGGTGGTGCTGACGGCCGAAAACTACGGCCACCATTACCCGAGCGATCCGGCGAAGGCTGTAGACGAAGCGATAAGGACGATCAAGGACTACCGAGAGGTGGGGCTCGACGAGGACATGACTGAGATCCGGTCGTTTGCGATCAGGCGGGTACAGGGGGGATGGAGCCGCCGGAACCCCGCCGGCCGACACCCGATGGACGGTCCCCGTAGGCACCAGCTCCTACCCGTAACCGTCGCCAAGACGATCCCTCCGCTCTACTCCCAGGAGGACGTGGCCGACCCCATCGCCCGCGTCAAATTCTTCTCTCCGTTCAGCAGCTTCACAGGTTTCGCCACCGAGTTTGATGGGGATGACACCTTATTCGGATGGTGGGACTTCGGGATGGGGGGGGGCGAGCTCGGGTATCAGTCGCTTTCCGAAATCCAGTCGGCCAACCGAAACGGCCTCCCTCTGGTGGAGCGGGACATGTATTGGAAAGCCCAGCCGCTTTCCAAGGCCAAGCAAGAGGGACGATAGCTTGTGCTCGCCTCTATCCGCCAAGAGCTGGCGAAGGTCCGTACCGAGGTAGCGGAAAAAAACGCGGTCTCAAGGTTCCTGCGCGCCCAGGGACACCGGGGAAGTCCAGAGGTAACGTCGGGCCGCACCCCGGACCGGCGGGTGGCGCGCATGTACCTGTGGCGCGAGACCCCGCTCGGAAACATCTGTCTTGTCGCGGGGCCCTCCCTCGAGCCGGAGCTTCACCAGCTCCATCCTCACCAGAGCGGTCCCAAGGGGGCGGTCTACTTCCCAGCGAAAGGAGAGCACCCCGCGCTGTCCGCGGGGCCGCGTCCCAACCCGGACCCTGGCGAGGGGGGCACCGCTATCACGAGGAACGGCCCGAGCGCGCCCGTGCGGTGGCTCGAGGACCGCGGTCTCATCCGTTCGCCCGTGCTCGATTTCGGATCGGGGCATGGAGAAGACGCCGCGTGGCTCCGAACCAAGGGGCACCAGGTACGGGAATACGACCCGAATTTTGAAGGGGTGAGCACGCTCCCGGCCGGGAAGTACAACACCGTCCTCGCCATCTATGTCCTGAACGTGCTGCCCAAGGCCAAGGAAAAGGGGCTACTGGGCAAGATCCGTGGGTGCCTTCGCCAGGGCGGAAGCGCCTTCCTGGCGGTCCGCTCCGACGTAAAGCGAGCTGGGAAGACGTCGAAGGGGTACCAGCGCCCCGTCTCCCTGGACCTCGATATCGCCGGCTCTCCGTCTGGAGCCCGGATCTACGCGCTCGACAAAGGGCCCAAGAAAAATCCAGGGTCGAGGAAGCCCAAGGTCATTCCGCAGGTTCCGGCGATGAGGGGAATGAGCCCGCTCGGAATGTCCCCGCCGGAAGAGAGCCCTACTGTCCCCCGGCCGTTCGCGTCGGAGGAAGAGATACCGCTCAACCTCGCGATCCGGGCCTTTTCGGGGACCTCCCACGTTCCCGAGAGCCGAGCGGCCTACATTCGGTCAGAATTCGCGGAGACCATGAACCAGCTCCACGACGAATGGATGGGCAGGGCAGAGACCCCCGAGCAACGGGCGGTGGTACAGGAGCGACTCGCAGACACGAAACAGCGTTACCACAGTGCGTTTCTGAAATGGCTCGAGAAACGCTCGGGGGTGATGTCTGCGGCAATAGTGGGACCTGCCAGGTTCCCGGTCCAGCGCCAGCGAAGCAAAAGCCAAATTGCAGAGGGCTACGGAAAAGACGCCCAGGCCGTGCTCGACAAAGGAAAACAACTGCTCGGACGAGCTCTCCGGGCTCAGGTGGTGAAAGAGGCGGGTGGTCCTCTGGCTATGGAACAGAAGCGCCTCGCGGCCGCAGAGCAAACCCAGGCGGTCATGCGGGAAGCAAACAAGATCGTCAGGAGAAAACGTGGGAGTATCGACGACAAAATTCCAGAGCTCCTCCAGCTCGGGCTTTCCGAGGAAGCAGCGCGTGGACTATTTGAGCCCGATTTCGGGGGTAGAACCGGGTTTCCGAGCTACGCGCTGACCAACAACAACGCCCTAATCAAACGGATCAAGGAAAAGATCGCGAAGCTGGAAGCGGCCGAAACACAGCAGGAGGCCGAAGAGGAACACGGAGTCACGACCTACGAGGACCCCGAGGGACTGATCGTCCTGTACCACTCTGTCGAAGATGGGACGGTTGCCAAGGGTGAAACCCGAGCGGTAAAGGACACACTCAAAAAATGGGGGTTCCGGTGGTATCGAAAAGGAGGGTTCTGGTTCCTTCCCAGGAGCAGAGGGAAGCCCCAGAGCTCGATTGACCTGGAAAAGCTGGGCACAGAGTTGGGCCTGGGGGTGGAGGAACCCGAACCCGGACTGTCCAAAGAGGTCGCCCCTGAATCTCCCCGCCAGCAGGTTTTGTTCAATCCCCACCGAACGGCCACAGCGGAGAAACGGATCAAAAAGGCTATCCGGAAAATCCCGAGAGAAAAGGGACAACACCCCGCAGAGGGCCTCTGTTACCCGGCCAGCGAGGCCTTTTTTCACGCGGTCGGGGGCAAACAGGCTGGGTTCATCCCCATGCAGCTCGAGCACGAGGGGGTGAGCCATTGGTGGGTCGAGGGACCAGGAGGAGAGGTCTACGACCTCACCGAGGGCCAGTTTCGGACGGCAGTCCCGCACGAACGCTCGAGGGGGAGAGGGTTCCTCACCGCGAAACCGTCGGAGCGAGCTCAGGACCTCCTGGCGCTCGCCCAGCTCCGGACCAATCCCCAGGCAAAGGTCGGGCGTGTCCGGAAAGACAAGGAGGGAAAAAAATACGTCCTTTGGCGCCCCGTGCTTCCGGACGGAAGCCGACCCCGTATCTACCTCTCGGCCGAAGAGCCGATGGACGCCGAGCTCATTGAGGTAACCGAGGCCGCAGCCGAGCTCCAGCACGCCAGGAAGGTGGTGGAAAAGAGGGAGAAAGAGGCCAAGAAAAAGGGCCTGCGGGGAATCTGGAAGGGCGGTTCCAAGCGAAAGATCGTCTACTCCAAGCCCAAGGCGAAGCCGATGCTCCGCTCTGGCGCCAAGACCCCGCTTTTCGACTCCGAAGGCAAGGAGTACCGCGTCACCTACGCGGCTGTCCCGACGCAGCTCGACGGGATGGGTCCCGTCCTGGCCTCGAGTCTACCTGAGACATTCGAGGAAACCCCCGGATATCCCACAGTTTTTCAAGCTCGCAGTCTCCAACGAATGGGCGAGGCATCCAAGATCCGCAAGATTGCGCGAGGCCTGGACCCCGACAAGCTCCTACTTCCAAACGCCGACGCCACCCTCGGAGCTCCGGTGGTCTGGGAGGGCGACGACAAGACCCACCGGAGCGGAGACACCTCCGTCAAAACCGAGAAGGGGGTTTACTACGTCCTGGGCGGAAATGGCCGGGTGCTTGCCATCCTCATGGCGCCTACGGACCGCTACCAGAGCTATGTCCAGCGAGCTCGGTCGTTGTGGCCCGACGTCTGGCCCCCAGGTGGCTCACCAGAGGGGGACAGGAACGTCCTGGTCCGCGTCGTCACCAAACCGGACGGCTCTCCCCTCACCTTCGCCCAGGCGCGCACACTCGCCGGTCGCACCCAGAAGAGCGCGGCCGGGGAAGAGTCTCCTATTGGGCGAGCTCTGAGCCTCATCCGCTCGCTCGGGATCGAGCGCGTCTCGGACCTTCCCCCCTTCAAGTGGGACGGAATTATCATCCAGGATAACGTCGAAGACTTCACCGCCGCCAACCCGGCCTTCACCGCTGCGGTGCTCGACTCGTTGGGGGGAGCCCGAGCGAGGACCTACGCGGAGGACACCGCGCTCTCTTCAGAACTTTTCAACAACCTCATGGTGGGGTATCTGCCGCGTCGCTTCCAGCTTCAAGGGTTCGTCGGAGAAAAGCAGGAGCGGGCGCTCCTAACGGCCCTCCCCATCATCGTCTCCCTCCACCAAGGGGTGCTCCAAGGCACTGTCGATAAGAAGTGGGATCTGTTGCCTCTTCTGGATTCCGCCTCCAGGTTCGCCCAGATGGTGAAACCGCTGTCGGACAAAAAGACCGTCGCGCTGGTGGAAGCAGCGGCGGCTCAGGTGCAGCTCGGGGAAGGCACCGAAATGGCTGAGAAGTTCAAAAGCCTATTTGACGAGCTCCCCCTTCTCGCAGTGATGTTCGGGGTGGTGCTCAAGAA
This sequence comes from Candidatus Pacearchaeota archaeon, assembly GCA_002690445.1. The sequence continues at coordinate 7,621 of NZER01000091.1, read as the reverse complement.
GGGGGAGAGAGCCCGCGACCCAGCGATCACGGTGGAGAAGTACCTCGTGCCCTACGCCGTCCAGGCCAGCGTTCCGGAGGAATCTCCCAAGTACATGGAGCTGTCGATGGGGCAAAAGGCGCCGGGGGAAAACCCGGCCCTGGTCCTCGCCGGCCTGTTGGGGATGCAGATCCCCGGAGCTGTACGCCCAACCTCGGTTTCGCAGATGGCGCTCGTGGCGAACCCCCGGCCGCGGTACGAAATCGGAGACACCGTCTTTTTCCATCAATGGTCCGACTCCAAAGGATGGCAGAAAACCGAAGGGACGGTGGTCGCGGAGCGCGAGCATCCGCGGCCCAAGATGTCGTTGCGGAGCGGGACACCGATGCAGTACCGCGTCCGGTCCCACGCCACCAATCGCAAACGGTGGATAAACGACCGCGACATGAGGCCCGCCCCGCTTGCACAGCAAAGGCTACTAAACCGAAAAGGGCAGCTCCGTCTTCGGGTCGCGGCCAGCCGTATCCTCGAGCGGCTCTACCTCCGGGGCACCACCGGCTACGCGGCCAACAGAGAGGGGCGCTTCCCGCCAGGCGTGGACGAGCTGCTGGAGAAGGGCCTCGCGGAGCGCGTGAGATGCCTCCCCGGCACCCAGACCCTCTACGGTACGGACACCTGTACCGTGGCACTCACAGCTCGAGGCTACAGTTTCGCAAAGAACAGACGGCGAGCGGAACGGACTCACGCGGAAGCTCGCCAGGGCCGGATGTGGAACCCCAAGCGGAAGCGCAAGGCCCGCGACGCGCCGGCCCCGTTTCAGCCCCGGCTGTTTGAGGCGCCCCCGTCTGTCGTCGCAGCCCGAAGCTACGCCGATTCGCTCGAGGCGCCCCCGGGCCGAATCGTGATTCTGAACATGGGGCTCGGCCGGGATTCAATGACGATGTTGTGTCTCCTGTCCGACGGCGAGCTGGTGGCGGAGGGGAGGAAGCTGGGGCCCGAGGACGTCGATGCGGTGGTCTTCTCCGACACCGGGATCGAATGGAAACATACCTACGCCCTCATTCCGCGGGTTCGGGACTTCGCTGAGAAGCACGGTATCCGGTTTATCCATCTCAGGAAGCCCGCGGCCGGCACGGAGCAGGGCAAGGTCATGGCTCAATGGCTCGAGGCCATGAAAGAGGAACGCGCAGAACGCGAGGTCGGGTGGGAGGAAGAATACAAGCGGTCGGTTCAGCCCGTGCTCAACGAGAAAAGCCGGGTCATGGACGGGATACGCGCCACAAAGAAGGCGGAACTCCAAGCGGCGCGAAACGAGTACAAGGCCGCCGGAATGAGCGCGGAGGAATACGACCCGGAGCTGAAGAAAATCCGGGAGCGTTACAACGACGACCTCAAGGAGACCGATAAGGCATTCGACCGGAAGACGACCAAGATTAAAGAGGATTTCGGTGCGGCCGGGGAGGCAGAACGGGCATGGTGGGCGCCCATGGGCACCGAGCGACGGGAGAAGTTCGACACCATCGAAAAGCGGGCGAAGCTCGGCGTCTACCATCTCCGGCCCGACCTTCTCACGGATTTCGGATGGAAGGGGACCATTCCTCTCCGAAAGGACAAGTCGTGTACCGGCAACCATAAGGTAGGGCCGATCCGAAGCCTCACCGAGGACCTTGCAATCGAGAAGTTCGGACCGTGGGCGACCAATGGCGCCTGGTCCTATCAAGTAGGCAAGGCCGGGATGGAGAACGTCGGAACAGAAAAGAAACCCATTTTCGCGTGGGAGAGCTGGGTGACGCCGAAACACCTGGAGAACGTGCTCGAGGGGCGAGCTCTTGGGCGCCTCCCTCACCTCAATCTCATCGGAATCGCGGCCGAGGAGGCGGAGACCCGAATCGGAAAAGGGGGCGACGTGGGTTGCTTCGTCGCCCGGTTTGTCGATGAAGCCTATCCCCTGGTCGAAATGGGAATTGGGAAGGGCGACGAGCAGCCCTACCTCGAGGCCTGCGGATTTCCAGAGGTAAAGAAGAGTGGTTGTTGGGCCTGTCCTTTTCAACCTACGGGATGGTGGTGGAGCCTGTCCGTCCTGTTTCCTGCCGATTTTGAAAGGGCGGTACAGGCCGAGATTGAGAGCAGCCGGCGAGACCCGATTCTACTTTTCACTGGGGTGAAGGGGAAGCCCGGAACGACCCTGGAGGGGGAGCCCTCGGAAAAGAAGCGCGGCCTACGCCTCCCCGAGGCGGTGGCCCAATGGAGGGAGGGACATCCCGACGCCGACCCCCATGAGGTCCTCGACAAGCAGTACGCCAAGTGCGCGGCCAAGTTCGGGAAGAAAAACCCGAAGACCGCGCAGCCCTGCTGTCCAGAATGCGGCCGGTTCGTCGAGCTGTGGATGCAGTTCGGAATCCCTGGACTCCTGGACCGCGTGAACCTGGAGCCGGGGAATTCCTCTCGCCCTTTTCGCCGGAACCGTAAGGGCGGCCTTTTCGCCTCCGTGAAGCTCCCGCGGCGTCCTGGCAGGCGGGGGTCCGCGTCCGACGTCGCCCGGCTGGCCCACTCGCTGGGAGGGACGCGCCGGAGGCGCAATCCCGACCCCCAAGTGGGAATGGCGTTCCGGGGGGGGATGCCACTGTTCCAGCTCGAGGGTCCCCCCATACCGGGAGACCCCTTCGCCCGAGTCACCGGCAAGACACCTGCCTCTGAGATTGGCGCTCTTGCCCTTCCGTTCGTGGAGGCCGCAATCGGAAAGGCTCCCCGCGAGCTGCAGTGGGAGGCGGGCGCGCTCTATGCCATCCCGCTCACCCGGATGGTGCTGTATGCGGGCGGTTTCTCGAACAGAATGGCCGACTGGATCGCGGGCCGGACTCTCCCGGTCCAATACCGCCACGATGTCCGCAGGCCCCAATATCTCACCTCCGACGTCGGCAAGCCTGACCTGATGGCCCGCTACATGGAAGAACAGACCGGGCTCCCAGGGTGGAAGGCGACCGCCGCCAAACAGGGAAACTGGCCCTCGGCAAAATGGGACGCCAGCCTCACGGCCCCCCAAGAGTTCAGAGACACTCCTGGAATCTCGCACGGCGTGTACCATGCCTACGGGGTGAAGTCCCGCATCGGGTCGATGCTGGAAATCGCGGAACAGAGCGAGCTTTGGAGGGATTTAGCGACCTGGCGGCTGGCGCAGACCGGATGGGCCCCGCAGAGCGCCCTTGGCGAACTGCCGGAAGGGCTCCTAGAGGGAGGACGCCGTCGGGCCGCCGCCGCCGAGGCGAAGCACCAGGCCAAATGGGATGCCCACCTAAAGGAAGACGAAGAATGGAGGGGGGAACACCGTCGTCGGATTGAGGTCTTCCTGAGAAACGCGACGGAGCTTGTAGCGGCGCTCGAGGGTAAAAAACTGCGGAACATCACCGACCTTCGCGCCGCGCTTCCCAAAGGATGGAACGCCGAAAGCAACGACAGGTATTACGTGGTGGCTCCCGATGGCCTCGGACGTTTCCGCAGCTATTCGGGGGGCACCGCACCAAAGCGCATTCAACAGCTCGTCTCCCAAGCCCGGTGGTGGTCCGAGCGGACGGTGGAGGAAATCGAAAAGGAGTGGATCACGGGTCGCGGCCAGAACGTACCTGGAGGACTCGGGATGCCCCCGCGCCCCCAGGAACCCCGCCGGTTCAACAGCTCCAAAATGGAGGGCCACCTCCAGTGGGTGATAGGCCACGATTGGGTAGGCGCGGAAGGGGCACCCCCGGACTTTGCCGCCGACTTGGTGGCCGGAGCAAAGCGCGACCTGGCTCGCCTGCGTTCCTCCCCCAAGGCGCGAGAACGCACCGACCGAGCCCGGGACGCTGCCGAGGCCTCCCGTTTCGGGCGCCGGTACCGGGCGGGATTCGGCCGGGAAAACTCTCGACGCGGGAACGCTCGCCCCAACCGAAAGCCCCTCCAGCTCGAGCTGCTCGGGCAGATCCCCGTCCTCTACTTCGCTTCGGGCTCGAACCACCCAGGAGAGATCCACGGGTTCGCGGAGCTGGGCAAGGCCGTCGGCGCCTCCTACGCGGGCGCAAAACTCCGAAAGGACGGGACGTGGTACTGGAGCCGCCTTTGTAGCGACCGGTGCCTCGAGGCGCTCGTGGAGGTTGCCAAAAAGGGAACCCCCGTTTTCCTCGACAGCGGGGCCTTTAGCGAGGTTGCAATCAACACCCCCTGGACGACAAAGGAGGCTACGGCGGGGAAGGGTAAGAAGGGCGCTCTGAGGCGTCCCGAGCTCCCCCATGGAGAGGCCTTTGTGGTCGCTCCCATCACCGACGAGGGATGGCGGGAACGCCTCGAGACGTACCTGGAGCTCGCGAAGTCCATCGGACCGCTGGCAAACCTGGTAGCTCCCGACAAGGTGGGGTTTCAGGCCGAGTCCTTTGAGCGTCTGGAACGGTACGCCCCCGAGCTCAAGAAGATAATCAAGGCGGGAGCCACCCTCCTGGTTCCGCTCCACGGCGGGGGCGCCCTCACCCTGGCGGACGCCCACCGGAAGGCCGGGGAAATCCTGGGTACGTCGAAATGGGTCCCAGCGATCCCCTACATGAAAAAGGCCACCACGCCGGAAGAGCTCGAGGCCTATCTGTCGGAAATTCGCCCGGAGCGGATTCACCTACTGGGGATCGGCCCCCGTTCCAAGAAGGTGGGCCCAGTTGCGAGCGCCATCCACCGAGGCTCTCCAGGGACCCAGCTCCAAATGGACAGCGTGGCGCTGCTCGGGCACACGGGGAGGGGGAAAAAGCCACGGAGAATCACGGCCGCTCAGGACGTCGCCCGCGAAGAGCTCGTTGCCGAGAGGTGGAGCGGCCATCGGGTGCGCGGCCTGGAGGACTGGACCGATATTGTCGCGTTCCCCAGCGAGTGGGCGAATCGGCCGACCCTCCTGCGGATAGCCGAGCGGATGAAGCTCTCCGAGGAACAGACGGCCGAGCTCCTGGCCGGTCCGGACGACTTCTTCCAGAAGCAGATAAACGGGGCACCCTTCTACGTCCTGGCCCAGCGCGCCATCGAGGACGAACTGGCGCGCTACTTCCACAAGAGGGAGACGGCCGAGACGAAACGGAGGGGGATCGTCTACGGTGTCGGCGAGCTCTATGGTGGGCCCCAATACATCCAGAACCGACTCAAGAAGGAAGGGCATTGGATCGACCTGTTCGGGCCGACGGGCGCCCCGATTCCCGGAGAGAAGGGCTACAAACCGCCGCCGGAGCTCACGAAGGCCTGGGGAGGGATTTCGCCCTTTACCCTGGCGGACCGAATGCTCGGAAACGCCCTGGTCTACGTGGACACGCCGGAGATGCTGTGGGCCTACTGCGCCGAAGAAAAGGCGCTCGGAGCCGGAGAAACGTGGGAATGTCTCGACCAGGATTCCACCCGCGAGGGTTTGGACTTCACCCTCCCCGAGCTCGTGGGGGTTCCGGGGATTGGGCCTGACGACGAACCCCTTACCAGGGACCAAAGGGGTGCCATCGCCCTCAGTGTGGTGCGGGCCGCGATGGAGACCCAAGAGGAACGGTGGAGCGGAGGGGAGATCACCATCGGAGTCTCCAAGAGCCGAAAGGGTCCGACAAGGCCGATCCTGGCGCCACGCGGAGAGAGCGAGGGGTCTGGGCCTGTTCCGTTCTGGGCAGCTCGGGCGATGGTGACTGACTGGATCGCTTCGGTAACGCCTGGCTACCGCCAAGACCTACGGATCGTCAATATCGACAAGGAGCTCGCCTCCGCATTCATCGAGGCGCACCATTCGGCGCTCCCCTATCTCAACGCCAGAGGGATGCTCTACGCCCTCGGGCTCTACCAGGGGGACCGGCTGGTCGCCGTCGCTACGGCGAACACCCCGACGGGAAATCTCTCCAGGGAGGCCCGAGTCGTGGCCGGCGGTCTCGACCCGCACAACGTCGTCGAGCTCACCAGGGTGGCCTCCGACGGCAGCGTGAAGGGGGCGGCCTCCAAGCTGGTCTCCCGTCTCATCACCATCTTAGAACGCTCCAAGCGGGGCGACCCGGACGCGCCAGGGATGCTCGTCACCTTCCAGCTCGCCGAAGAAAAGGGCACCAGCTACAAGGCGCTCCAGGACCGAGGGCTCCGTCCAGTGGCCCTCCTGAAAGGCTCCAAGCCGAGCGGAGCTCGAGCTGGAGGCGAATATGCGGGAGACCCGGCTCTCGCCAAGCGTGACAAAATCCGGTGGGAGTGCTGCGCGGAACCGCCAGCGCTCCGAGCCGATTGGGCCCTGGTGAGAGAGGAACAACAATCCCTATTCAATCCCCTGGGAGCTCTCTGGAGACCCCGAGCTCGAGCTCGAGGGGACAGCAGAAAGGGACACCGGCCCCCCTCCGAAATTCAATCCCTGCTTTTCTCAAAATCCCACTTCGCGGAGAGGGAGGCCCAGGAATGGGCAAAGTCCCACGGCTTCCCCTCCACAAAGGTCCACGAAACCGCTACACTTCACCGTATGCGCGTCCGTCCCCCAGGCGGCTTTTATCCGGGAGAGTTACGCATTATCCAGCTGACGGACGGTCTTCGGGCCGTGGTCGGTCCACCGAAGGCGAAGAATGTACGGCGAAAATGACCTCGACGACGATTTCGACCTAGACGGATGGGGCATTCCCGGAGTTCCGATGATCCCCAACTACGGAGGGTGGGGCGCCCTCGAGCGCGGAACCGTCCCCTCGATCAGAGCGGCCGGAATCCGGTCGGTCCGCCAGCCGGAGTTTGATGGCTGGGGAGACCTGGACAAGCAAGCGGCAGAAAATTGGGCCTGTCCCGTGCGCGCAATCCTGGGTACCAAATTTACCGTGGCAATCCTCTACGCCGCGGCCGGAGCCGTTCTGGCCCATATGTTTACCAAAGGCTCAAAGAAGACTCGGGCTCAGGCCGCCGCTGCCGGCGCCGGAGCTGGTGCCGTCTTGGCCGTCGTTATGAGGCCCAAATTCTAATGGCACACGTTCCTTTCCACAGAGTCGCAGGTCGCAGAACCCCTACCGCAGCTCCGCGCGCTCGGGCGTTCGCCCTCAATGCCGCCATCCATCGGCTGGTCGGCGCCGCTCGGGCGGCCCAGCGGGTCGGAAACTGGAGGCTTATCGGCCACTACCGACTCCAGATTTCCGCCATGCGAGCGCGGAGAAACGGACTGGTGGCACGCCAAGCAGCGGCCGGGAAGCCATGGGCCGTCGCCATGCTGCGACAGATCCGACTCAAACAGAGGATGCCCAAATACCGACCCGTGGACCTCCCCCAGATCGCGTACTCGCCTCTCTCAACGGCCTACCCGCGCCCCACCTATTCCAACTGGCAATCGTTCGTTCCCGGACAGAAGGGGGCCCAGGTCCCCTCTCATCTCAGCGGGTTCGGGATCGGCCAGCTCTCTCCCGACGACGTCGAGGGAGTCGTCGAACCAATCGACGATATCGACGGCTGGATGGACGATCTACGGATGCCGGATGGCCCGATGGCCCGATGGGCTGCGCTCGGGGCGCTTGGTGCCTTCGCGTTCGCAGCCGCCTCCAAGCGGAAGAAACAGCGGCAGACCGCCACGGCCGTCGGGCTCGCGGCCACGGTTGCCACCTTCTGGTACGGGCGCAAGGCCGTCGAAGAACAAGCCACGGCCGGCTGGTAGGGG
>NZER01000090.1 GCA_002690445.1 Candidatus Pacearchaeota archaeon | reverse complement strand
AGAGAAAGCCTCCAGCTCGAAATAAACATCCATGCGGAATGGTGTGGGGGCTGCAGGTTTCATACATATCCGTATGATGCAGAGCTTCCAATTCGCATAGATGGCAAGAGGGAAACACGCACATTCAAATGCGATGGGGATGTATGGGAAATAATTGATTTACTAATAGAAGAAACGAAAGGATATAATGAACAAGGTAAAGAGTTTGACATCGCTAAATCAGTCAATGCTCAGTTGCCTTTTTTTTGCTGTAGAAATGTAACTCATGATAAAGAAATACAAAGAGATATTGCAAGATATGCTTATTGTGAACAATTTAATGTTCCGCCATATCCGGGTAGTTATGGAGAGCAGCCTGCGAAATGGGTGCGAAGGGCTTTTATTATTAAAAATACACTTGCTAAAAAACAAAAGGATCAGTTAGATGCCACAAGAAAAAATAATAATTAAATTTGAGAAAAAGGGTGATCCAGAGCTAATAAAAGCCCTTAATAATCTTGCTAAAGCTCAAGCTAATGTTAAGAAGGGTTTTGTAAGTGCCCAGAAGGCAACACAACAAGTTCATGGCGAGTTTTCAAAGTTAAATCCTACCCTATCAAGGATGCACGCACAGCTAAAACTTGCGGGTAAAAGTTTTATAGATTTAGGTATAAGCCAGAAAACTGTTACTGCGGCATCTAAGGGCAGTTATATTGCAATGGAAAGACTTAGGCTGGCTATGGCAAAAGCAAATAAGGAAGGTTTGCTTTCCGTGCGAAATAATCGTCTAATTGCTAATTCTTTTGCCACTCTTCGGTCACAACTTCTTCTTGTTTCCTTCGGTGCAATGCTTGTTGAAAGGGCTTTTGTTTCTCTTGTTAAATCCTACGGTAGGCAGGAAGCTGCGAATAAGAAATTACAGGTAGGACTTTCAAATGTTGCCGATACTACTCCGGGTGTTACTCAAAGATTAATAGATTATTCTGCCGCCCTTCAGCAGACTACGGCTTTCGGCGATGAGCTGATTACCACAGGAATGGTGCAGCTTACTACCTTTGGCTTAAATGAGGAGGCAATAAAAGGATTAACAAAGCAGGTGCTAAATGTCGCACGGGCAGTACAAACTGCAACCGGTACAATGCCTGAACTTAATTCCCTATTTATAGCTTTTGGAAAAGCCACTACTACTGGAATTGGAACACTTACAAGATATGGTGTTGTCCTAACAGAGGCAGAAAGAGCGCAGCTAAAAAACATGGATGCGAGCGAGCGCGGTATTAAAATAACAGCAATACTTGAAAGGCAATATGGTGGACTTGCTGACGCGTATGCGAAAACTACTATTGGAATGCTGGAGGCTGCCGCAGCGGCTAAAAGTGATTTAGCAGAAGCATTTGGTAAGGCTTTAGCGCCTGCTGTTATAATGATTTCAAAAGCACTAAAGGCTGTGTTTGACGCTATGACCCCGGCAAGGGTGCAAGCCTTTACATATTCTATTCTTGCGTCGGCGGGAGCAATGGGAGTCGCCAAAATAGCCAGCATTGGCTTATCTGGCGCTATTGCCGGGGCGACAAGGGCGATGGCATTTTTTACTAAGGTATCAAGAAAGAATCCGTTTATATTTCTTGCCAGCGTAGCGGCTATAGCAGGTGGTGCGATAATGTCTTATTTCGGAGTATTTGAAGATGATCCGATGGATGATGCTGCGAAAAGGGTGGAAAAATTAAATGCAGCCTTAGAAGAGGATATAAGATTAGCCAAAGAGCTTAAAGCAGCTCAAGACAGCGGTACGAAATCACTTCAAAAACAACTTGATCTCTTAAATGCGAAAACAGACGTTGAAAAAATGCTCATCAATCTTGGGCATAAGGCTTCTACTCTGGAGCGTACATTAATTGACCAAATTGTAGAAAAAACTGCCGCAATAAAAGCTGAAAAACAGGCTCTCAAGGATGCAGAAAAGGCAAGATCGGATGCAATGAAGCAGTCTGAAAAAGATTTCAATGCTGCGGTTGATGCGCAGGAGCTTGCCATCGCCACAGAAAAGAGGGCGCAACAACAGCATGAAAAAATGTTCCCAACTTTAGAACAATATTCTGCTGAAATGAGCAAGAAGGTGTTTATTGAAAGGGCAAATCAGGAGGTATTACGACAATGGATAGCTGCTAATCAAGACCTCGCAGCTTCGCTTAAGATTGAAACAGATGTGATGAGAATAGCGCGGGAAGAAAAAGAAAAACTTACTGCCTTACAGGATAAGGCAAATCAACAAACGGAGTCTTTAGCATTAAGGATAGCAATATTAAAGATAGAAACCAATAAACAACTTACAGAAACAGAAAAAGATGAGCAAAAAATGTTGCTTGCCCTCGGAGCGGCTTATAATAGTTTAGATCCCCTGAGAATAAAAGAAATACTAAGCCTGCTAAAAATCAAAGAGCGGCAGGAGGATTTAAATGCTGCGCGCACAGAAGGAAAAAATATTTTAGAAAGCAGTAAGAAGGCTCTTCAGGATAGGCTTGACATTCTTGCTGCGACTAAGACTGAAATGACTGCCGCCGAAGAGCTTGAGCTTAAAAGGATAGAAGCTACCGCAAGGGGAGTCGTAATAGATGCTGAATGGGTAAAGCTACAGGAGGCGGTAATTGAGGGTGAGAAACAATTAGCAGCAGCGAAAGAGACGCTTAATGAAAAAATGAGAGCAGAGAATCAAATTAAATCCGCCCTCGCCTCAACCAATGCGGAGCAACTGAAGGCTCTTGATGATCTTTTGAGCCGATTAGAGGAGGCGGACGATGGAACTTTAGCATACGCACAGGCTATTGCTAAAGTTAAGGAAGAGATGGAAGATTTAAGCCCCCAAATGGAACAATTAGCCACCTTACAGGATTTATACGCTGAAACCTACTCGGCTATATCTGGAATAATTACCGATAGTCAAAACAAGACAATAGCCGGGATAAGAGAGGAAAACCAATTAGAAATTGCCGAGCTTAAAAAAACAACCAAATATAAAAGAGCCACCGCCAAAGAACAGCAAAAGATGGAAAATGATGTTAAAAAGAAACGAAATGCTGAACTTGTAAGAGCCTTTAGGGCACAACAGATAATGCAGGTTGGTCAGGTTTGGATGAATATTGCTCTCGCTATAGCAAAGGAATATGGCAAATTAGGATTAGCTGGTATTATTGCTCAACCCATTCTTATGGGCATAGGTGCGATTCAATCAGCAGCAATCATGGCTCAACAACCCCCAAAGCTGCAACGCGGTGGTATGATAGGCGGCAAACGGCACTCACAGGGCGGCACTTTGATAGAAGCCGAGGAGGGTGAGTTTATTGTTAATAGAGAGGCTGTATCCAAACTTGGAATAGATAATTTAGAAAAGATAAATAATCTTGTTAATGTGCTACAAGACACTAAAAACTTTAGCATGTGGAGCAATATTGGTACATTAATTGGAGTATCGCAGGGCAGAAAGGATAAGAAGTTTCAGGAAGGTGGTCTTATTGGTAGTCCCCCTGCAAATATTTCAAATATGTTATCAACCCCAGATGCTCCTGCGCCTGCCCCGGCGCAAATAACCATAAATCTGTCAGGAAATGTCATGACAGACCAGTTTGTCGAGGAAGAATTGGCTGATAAAATTAAGGAAGCCGTTAGAAGAGGAACTGATTTTGGTATTTCTTAAATTCTTACTTAAAATAAATGTATTTATCGGCAGGAAGATAATGTATTTAATTGCTAAATATCAAGCCGAGGAGGAGGTTCAAGAAGTTGTTAAATCGCAGAAATTCGATATGAGGGGGATGGGTGACAGGATTAAAAATGTATGGTTACACGATCAGGATGTTATAGATAAACGCTGGGATATATGTAAAGGATGCGAATTTTTAACAGAAAATAATAGGTGCGAACAATGTGGTTGTTTTATGAAGATCAAACATAGACTTGCAACTGCAAGATGTCCTGTTGGCAAGTGGGAAAAGGAGTATAAATTTATTGAAGGCAAAAAGGTAAATGGCACTCATACTGCCACCTAATTTCTCCAGAGACATTCAGAATAGGGATACTAATCTTGTTCCTGTTGTTGTAATAGGAAGCCTTAGAGGGGTAACAACATGGGATAAAATTATTACCGTTAGCACTAATACTGTTTCTATTGAAGCATTTAATTTTAAGTCTACAGGAACGCCTTGGATGGAACACACTATAGAAGCCAAGCCACTACTTTTAAATGTTCCCTCCCTTAAAGAATCTATTGATATTGAGAAGCGGAGTTATAAAATTTCCAATGCTAATATTGACATTAGTAATTATAAATATGATGGGGCAAGATTTTCTGAATTAATAGGCGATGCGTCTCTTATTAACACAGAATGTAGAATATTTTGGGTTTCGCCATCTACCTCCCTGATATACCCAATAGACCGATATGACGATGTCCAAGATAATTGGGCTATGCAGGCTTATTTCGGTACTATTCGCAAATATACTCACGATGATGAAGAAGTAAAATTGGTTGTTGAAGATAAAACACAAGCAACACTCCACAGGGATTTGCCGCTTTCTCAGAAATATTTAACAGAAGAAAATGGATTTGCGAATGTTCCTAAAAGGTATAAAAATAAACCAATTCCAATGGTATATGGTCATGTGGACAGAAGCCCGTGTGTAATATCCTCCTTTAATAAAAACACAACAGATGATGACTGGAACACGGAAGGGACATCTTTTAATCTGGAAATAGATAGTGCGCCTCTTAGTGGGATAGTACAAGATAAGCCCGCTCCAAATGCACCCGACAACACAGGCTTTCTTTATTTATATTTAGCAAACAATTATTATCGCATCACACATGGAATTGGATATTTTACTGTTGCCTATGGTTATTCAGTTCCGCAAATAGAGCCTGCGGATATTTCTCTTCCTACAGTAAGGATGAATGCCCGTAGGGCTGGAGAAGAAGGCGAGGGAGGGGGGGCATTAAACCCTCTTGGTGATAACTTTTTAGAAGTAGAATTTATGAGGTATCCACAAGCCGCCACTCCGTGGCTTATAGATCAAACATTAGAAGAGTCTGAGTTTATGACAGATTCTAATGGGAACACGGTGGAGCAAACTGCAACCTTTCAGAATCAATATCCCATAGATAGGTTTGATTATGGTGTTTTTGAAGGGCAAGACTTATCCCATATGCACGACAATAACCCCGATACAATGGCAATGAGCGCTTTTTATGGATGCAAGGGTGCGACCGATTCGAGTTTAGACACTTTGCCACGAGGAATTGGCTTTAAATATAGCTTAGACCATCTTGGTATAGATAGTGATGTTGAAGCCCATATTGCTTGGTTGCAATTAAAATATAAATTAGAAACAAAGTACTATACCGACAGGGGGGTAAACGATGGCGAGATTTCCTTGTTTGTTAGAAGCAAATCCGGGGCTGCTAATACTACTGCCGTAAGAGAAATTGCGAAATTCAGACACTCCAAAACAGGGGATTATTTAGCATGGAAAGAATATGACAACTTATTTGGTTTGTCTGGAACTGAACATAATTCAATTATATCTAACAACACTACTACATCTCCACCCACTCATTGGTATGACCAGCAGTTGCCGGGCTGGGATGAATCAGTAGATGGTCGTGGACATATAAATATTTATCAAATGCAATCTGCGGTCTTTGAGATACCTGTCGATAACTATATGGCATGGGGTGTTTCCGGGGTGGGGCTATATCAAAGATTTTTGATTAAGGATGCGTCTGACAGAAACTTCTATGCCGATGTAATAGGTAGGGCAAATGAAGCTGGGAATGTTATGATCCATGTCCCCGATATTATACATCATTTATTACGAACAGAATTAGGTTTGGAAAATTTAATAAATCAAAATTCAGATGAATATCAGGCTTTAAGCCCACATTACTTTGGTGGCGATGACGATCAGGGTTATGCCTTCACGGTTGATAAAAAAATTAACTCAAAGAAATTAATCGAGGGGATCGCTTCCGCATCGCCCTTTATTCCCCGCTTTGATAATATGGGCGTGTTCAAATTTAGTGTTATTGAAGAAGCCTATAATAGCATAGCACAGCATCATATATCCAATGATGACGTTATAGACTTTACATTTTCAAGAACGCCCATTGAACAAGTTTATACTAAAATCGAATTTTATTATAATTGGGACTACGCAGAAGGGGAATTTCGCAGCATTGCAGAGGCTTCAGTTCTCGGATACGAAGGATATGAATTTGCTTATTATGGATTAGCAGAAGCCGTACCGGTGGATGGAAAAATGATTCATCCTGAGTCCACTCTGGTAATTGATGATGACAGGGGTAAATATATAAGAAATGATACCACAGCCGCAGATTTCGCACAATGGATGTTAATGTGGAGCATAAACCAGCATCTTAAAATAAAAATAAAACTACCATTGAAATATATGAATTTAGAAATAGGTGATACGTTATATTTTAATGAATTGCTGGGAGGAGTTGCCCCCTATGGTATTGAGTATAACAAGGAAGGGCGGAAAGTAAATGGACAACCCGTATTCAGGACTTTTATGATTGTATCTACAAACAAGACTTTAGAATACTGCGAAATAGAATGTATGCAAATGCACGCCTTGAGTGCGGATTATGATCCATCTGCTTATTATGATTGTGAGGGTACGCAATACGGTGATGCAGTATTAGATGAATGCGGAGTATGTAATGGTGATAATTCACTCTGCTTGGATTGTGAGGGTACGCCAAATGGCGGGGCATTACCGGATTGTGCTGGAGACTGTAATGGAGGCGCATTAATAGATAGCTGCGGTGTATGTGGCGGTAGTGGTGCAACTATTGAGTGTTTAGATGGCAGCACGGTGTGTAACGCAGTAGATTGTGCTGATGAGGAATCAACTGATTGTGCAGGCACGGTTAATGGAACAGCTATAGTAGATTGTGCTGGCGTGTGTGGTGGGAATGCTGTACTTGATGACTGCGGCGTATGTGGTGGAGATGGTGCACTAGCAGGTTACGATTGTAATGGTAATTGTATTGCTGAAGTAGACTGTGCTGGTGAATGTGGTGGCGAAGCAAATTTTGGTGGGTATTGCGGTGACTGTTGGGGTGGCATTACCGAGCTCGCGGATGGAGAATCGTGTTTAGAATGGGATTGCTGTGATGTAGCGACAGGCGAATTTCAAGCGAACACTTATTGTATTGAGCTGTGCAATGGAACGTGCCTAAGCCCCGGACAGGAAATTGGTAATGAAATTTATAATACTGGTGTGCCTGCCTGTGCTAATTCTGCGTATGAAACACAAGAGGAATGCGAAGCTCATTTTAGTGTCTGGGTGGGACTTGGTATGGACTGTGCTGGTAATTGTGCTACACTCCCAGATGGAGAGCCAAACCCTGATTGGCTTGTTAATAAGTGGAAGAGTAAAGTCATGTCATTTCTAAATATCCCTTATGGTTCTGGATGGGGTGGCTTAAACCAATCCGGGGGGAATATTAATGTCGATTATCAATTAGATAAATTTGGGCGTGATCCTTGTGGTGTATGTGATGGTAATTTGAGCGGGGCAGAACTTATAGATAACCCTATCTTCTGGGACGGGGTAGAGGGCTGCCCACCGCCCGAGCTTGATAATAATGGGGCTGTACAAATCCCAAATACGCTTCATGACTTTGATGCTGGGATGGGCTGGTGCTATTTGACTTGCGATCCTGTCTATGGGTGTGCATTCCCAGATGAGGAACTTTACAATGAAAGTGCAACCAATCAAGAACCGGGTGCTTGTATTGACCCGAATGCAGGTTGTATGATAGAACCAACCGAGGAAGCATATACTATAAATTACGATCCAGCGGCAAGTTCTTCAGGGTGGTGTGATTATATAGGTAGGCACGTAGGGCATTTTCTTTCTATTGAGGCTATATGGTGGCACGGAGAGCATCATGGTGATTCGATTGATAGCGATACCTTTATTAACCCAATCGGCTGGGGCACGATGGCTGTGCCCACCTTCCCAGACCCGCTAATGCAAATCCCGATTAACTTGTCATCATCAGAAGAATTCCATTTCACATTTAAGTCGATTATTAGACGGGCAAATCAAATAGAGAATGGTAGCTATGAGGAAAATTCCGATGCACCAAAAATAATTTCTGCAAAAGCATATTTCTCAAGCCCTGATAATTCTCTTACACTTATAGGTGAGGACACCAACGGAATAGTTACAGTTGATGGATCAATATACGTACAATGGCATGGAACTACCGATGCGCACCCGGGAGAATTTTTAGATTGGGTTAGTTTTGGGTATGCAGTTGAAAACCCCGATGGCAAACTTGATTTTATTGATACATCAAATATGGTAGCTGGAGAACCCACAGGATCAGGGCAATTAAATATGATAATAGAATTAACAACCGATAGTAACACATATCCAATAAATAAAAGATTGGATGATGATCCCCTTGGCAATGGAAGTATATTGGCAGAATTTAACATACAATTTTTAGCAGAAGACTGTCCTTATATGCGCGGCGATATGAACAACGATGGTACGGTGAATGTTCTGGACTTGCCTATACTTTTTGAATGTATTCTGGGTCTCAATTGCCCCGAACTACCATATGGCTGTGCTGGTGATATGAATGGAGATGGCGGTTATAATTCTCTGGATTATGTAACCTTAGTCAACTGTCATTTAGCACAAAACTGTAATGGAGAATAAACCAACATTATATTATGGGAGTGGAAATTGCACAATTAAGGGCAATATTGTTGCTATTGAATTGCGATTTCAGGGCAATATTGAAATCACAGATAAAACTTCAGATGGGTTTTTGCTCATGAATCAGGGTAATGGAATTATGATTCTCCCCATACAAAAAGATGCGGGCTATTTAAACGACCTGTTTGATTATGTGGGAGAATTTAAAGTAACAAATGTAATTTCAGTAAATAGTAATAAAGAACGAGTATCAACCAGCATTCGCAGGGTTATGGACTATACGGAATTGCTTACAGGGACTACTGAAACCATGACTATGAATACAGAAGATATGAATCAAACCCATGTATATGGTCACAGGGTAAATAAAACTACTTCAAATTCTAAATATTGGAACAATCTCAATACGCGAGACTGGGATATTTACCTTTATTTTCAAAATGGTTCAAAATATATAGGCGCATTTAATATTTCACTTAAAGACAATTCTGTTAAAACAGGCAACATAAGAACAATTAATTCAGAGGATTTATATAGCAAGATAAACGGGAAAATAACGCCAACCAGAAATCCATCATTGATTCCCCCGGCAACACTCAAGCGCAGGGAGATGCTTAATATGGCAAAATTAAAAGGCGGCTCAAAACTTAAAAAAGTTAAAAAAATATTAAAGAGAAAGAGGGGGCGATAATGGCATATCAGAATGTAGGCACACCAAAATTTTATATCGACCACGGACTTTGGCTATCTTCGGTGGGTTTACTGGAAAACGCTTATTATAACGACCTTTCTCTTTTGCAATTAAACCCGGCTAATCAGCAGAACTACGGAGGCGGGGTTGGCGTAGGAATACCAAGGATAGCTCCAATAAACTATGCTGCGGTATTTGGACACAAGGCTGCGACAGAAGGGGGGCAGTTAATATTATTGGGATATGGTAGTGTGAATAATGTAATTGATTTACATGAGAATAATGTAATTAATTTTGATGGCAATGCACAGGCTTATGATGGTTTTAGTATTTGTACTTTTGCAGATAATGACAGTTCTGCGACAGTACAATGTGGTTATTCTGACGAGAGTGCACACGTGGTTTCAGCTATATCCATTGGAAGTACCTACACGATGCCCCATTCACCTGATTTATCCCTCACTCTCAGTTATGAGTACGGGGGAATTAAGACGATTGAAACCAAAGGGGGGGCATCTCTGAGCAACTCCTTCTATAACGGCAGTCCCCCGTGGGGGGATTATGGGGCATGGGAACTCGTCAGCACAGAAGAAGCCGCACAGGCTGGTCGATCTAAGCAGATAGGGGCATCAGGTCGCAGAATTTGGGATTTATCATTTTCGTATCTCGATGATGGGGATGCGTTGGGACTAAATCATCATATCATGCAATCCGAATGGACAGATGCTGGTGGTTTTAATTCGGATGATTATGATGATAATGATATTAATGACTCTGGACATTATAGCTATACTATTTTAGACGACCCCAGCTTCTATTCCCAAGTTATCCATAAGGTATTGGGTAGTCGCCTGCGATTTATCTTCCAACCAAACTCAAACGATCCGACAAATATGGCGATAGCAAAATTTGATATGAAAAAATTTAGTTTTAAGCAGGTAGCTAACAATGTCTACAACGTGAAGCTGAAAATTAGGGAAGTTTGGTAAACCGGGGATCACGAACCGGGAAGCCTTGTTCGGCTGCGTAATAAATAACCCTATCTAAAAATTCCGAAAATTCTTCTATTGTAAATTCTGATGTTGTTTT